>CAYSWL010000082.1:0-10409 GCA_964434745.1 uncultured Candidatus Bathyarchaeia archaeon
GTTTTTTCGAAAACAAAAGACAACCAGTTGAAGCGAAAGTCGGTGAATTAACCCCACAATCACGAGCGGTTAATGTCACAGCCAAAGTAGTTTCCAAAAGCGAAATCCGCGAGATCCCAATGGGGAGAGATGGCTCAGCCCACAAAGTCTGCGACGCACTTGTCGGAGACGAAACCGGCGTAGTCTATCTTACATTATGGGATGATAACATCACCAAAGTAAACGATGGTGATACCATCCGTATCGAAAACGGCTATGTAACCCTATTTAAGGGTAATATGCGCCTAAACATCGGCAAATACGGCAAGCTTGACCAAGCTAGTGAACCACTAGCAGCAGAAGTCAACACCGAAAACAATGTCTCAAGTAAAACATACGAGCAAGAACGCAGGCCATTTAGACGCGGTGGCGGCGGAGGACGAGGATTCGGTGGCGGCGGCTTCGGCGGACGAGACCGACGCGGTGGCGGCGGCTTCGGCGGACGAGACCGACGCGGTGGCGGCGGCTTCGGCGGACGAGACAGATACTAAACCGTTAAACCGAAAAGTTGAGCATAACCTCTGTTATGCTCCCATTTTATCCTTCTTGCATTAATTTTTTTCATTACTTAAGTTTTGTAGATTGCGTTTGTTTTTCTGTAATGATAGTTGATTTAATGTGTGTTTTTATGGGCTGCTTAATGTTTTGGTGTTTTTCTAATTAGTGGTGTTTGGCTTGGTATGGCGTTGTGATATGGGAAGGCTTTTAACGGCAGTTTGAGTTTTCACTTTCGGTAAGGGATTATAGGAATGGTTGTTGATAAAAATTCAAAAGCAGAAGCTAAGCCTAGTGTTGAAGAGTTGTTGGCTAAAGCTAAGAAGCCTGCACAGTTAGCGCCTTCAATGCATAAGTTCTATGAGGGTAAAATGCAGGTTATGCCTAAATGTGCTATACGAAACCCTGATGATTATGCTATTTGGTATACTCCTGGTGTAGCTGCGGCATGTAAAGAGATTCAAGCTAGCCCTGATAAGTCCTTTGAGTTAACTAATCGTTGGAATAATGTTGCTGTGGTTAGTGATGGTACACGGGTGTTGGGTCTTGGTGATATTGGTCCTGAGGCAGCTATGCCTGTTATGGAAGGTAAAGCGTTATTGTTCAAGCATTTAGGTGGTGTGGATGCGTTTCCTATTTGTCTTAATACTAAAGATCCTGATGAGCTTGTTAACGCTTGTAAGCTGCTTGAGCCTACTTTTGGTGGTATAAATTTAGAAGATATTGCTTCACCGAAATGTTTCTATGTGTTAGAAAAAGCTTGTCGTGAAATAAATATTCCTGTTTGGCATGATGATCAGCAGGGAACGGCATCTGTTATTCTTGCTGGTCTTATTAATGCGTTTAAGATTGTAGGTAAAAAACCTAAAGATAGTCTTATCGCTCTGATAGGTGCAGGTGCGGCAAACACTCGAACCGCTTATGTTTTAATGAAATGGGGTGTTAAACCTGGAAATATTTTGATGGCTGACATAAATGGTATGATCCATAAAGATCGTACTGATTTGCATGTGGATTCAACTTGGAAGTTTTTGTCTGAGAATACTAATGCTGAAGGTCGAACAGGTGATGTTTCACAGGCATTTAAAGATGTAGACGCTGTAGTTGCGGCTTCTAAGCCTGGTCCTGATACTATTAAGAAAGAATGGTTAAAAACTATGGCAAATGATGCTATACTTTTTGCTTGTGCTAATCCTATTCCTGAGATTTGGCCTTGGGATGCAGAAGATGCAGGAGTTAAAGTTGTGGCTACTGGTAGAAGTGATTTTCCTAACCAGGTAAATAATAGTTTAGGGTTTCCAGCTATTTTTCGAGGTGTGCTAGATGTTAAGTCTAAAGCAATTACTGATGATATGTGCATTGCTGCTGCGACTGAGCTGGCAAAGTTTGCTGAAGAACGTGGTTTGAACGAAAAAGATATTTTGCCTCATATGGACGACTGGGAGGTTTATCCTCGAGAAGCAGTAGCCTGTGCCCTTAAATCTATTGAGCAGGGCTTAGCTAGGGTTAAACCTAGCCGTCAGGAATTGTATGAACGTGCAACTGCCATTATTCAGAATGCTAGGCAATCAACAGAGTTGCTTATGAAGCAAGGTTTGATCAGACAGCCTCCAAATGAAACTTAGCTTCTGATGTAATTTTGTAAATAGCATGCCGCTGCTTAAGCGGCTTTTTGTTTATTTTGGAGAAAATTATTTAAGTGTTTTAGTAACAGATAGGGGTCTGGGGATGTATTCATGCGTTTGGATTATACTCTTTACGGATTGGCAATTATCTTCTTTATCGTGTCAGCGGTTTCTCTAGTTGTAGTTGCTGAAGGGACTGGTAGAATACTTTTAACGGTTTCATCTGCAATCATCGGATTGGCTGTAGCATTTACAGGCTTTCTGTGTAAACCAAAGGTCCAAAGTGGTGTGATATCTTCTACCCCTGTCGTAACACAGGAACTGCCAGTAGAGCAAACTCCTGTGGTGCCCGAGACAGTCGAAGCAGTCGCTGAAGAAGCTCCCACTGTTGAAACTGTCACTGAAGTTGATACTCCAGCAGTTGACACTTCAGCTGCGCCTGTGGTTGATACTGAAGTTGTTTCAGTAAAGCCTTCCTCTGCAGAAGATTCTGCATCAGTGGCGACTTCTATAGAAAGTGAAGTAGTTGCTGAACCTACAGTTGAAGAAGCTGAACCCAAAATTCAGTCAGAAGCTCCATCGCCTATCCCTGAAGATTCAAATGTAGCTGTTCCAGTTGAAACTGCCTCTAATGCTGAACTCACAGATGTAAAAGGAATAGGTGCAAAAAGAGCAGATCAGCTAAAAGCTCTTGGAATAAATACCGTCACTGATTTAGCAAATGCTGATGCAAAAGACCTTGCCGCAAAACTCAAAGTCTCTCCAAAAATAGTTGAAAAATGTATTGCAGGCGCAAAAGAATTGGTAAAATAAAATAAAATGGTATAGAATTTAGTGGAAATAAAATAAAAGGGTTGAGAAAGCAGACCTTTATTTCTTATTTAATTTTTATAATGTTTCTTTTTTCTAAACGTCTTAGTGCGTCTAGAAATTCGTTTTTTCTTTCACCTGAGAAGTTCAGGTTGTGCATCATGTCCTTTACAGCCATGTCTGATTTTCCCAGATTTTCATGCCGTTTGTGGAGGTGAGTAACAATTGATCGTTCGAGTTTACCGCATCGCCATGTTGTATTACGCATTAAAACAACCATACTTCTAACAAAAGTCTGTTCACTTGTATGTTGCTGAGCCAACTCTCCAGTTCGCCTCTTCCGATATCATTACATTCAATGTTTTTAAGGCTTTGTGTCTGGTGGCCTGTTTGGAAAAAGCTGGTTAAAAAGACGTTTTTTGAGGGTATTTTTTAGGTTAACGACTTTTTTAGGTAAAATCCGTGAGCAGTTTGATAATAGTTTTCAAGTTTGGCGATTTTTTCATAACCTATTTTATGGTAGAGGTTTAACGCTGAAGTGTTGTCTTCGCGGACTTCTAAACGGCATTCTGTAGCGCCATGCTGTTTAACTGTGTTCTCAATTTCTGCAATGAGTTTTTGAGCTATACCTTTTCTTCGGTGTTTGGGAACTACATCAATAGTTAAAATGTGCCCTGCTATTTGGTTTCTTTCCACGTCAATTCTGCCTATTATAAAACCTGCTAGTTCACCGTTAACGTAAGCTGCATAGCTAATCGCGTTATAGTCATATAGAAGATAAGATATTTGCTGTTTGGAAAATGCTTCTTGATTAAAACATTGTTTTTCTATCTGGTGGAGCTTTTCTAACTGTCGAGCTGAAATGTTTTCAATTGTGATTTTATTTTCCATCAGCAATCTAAACATATTATTGGCAGGTACGATTTAGGTTTTTGCCGTGAGTGCACCATTTTTTGAAACTATCCGTAATTCAATCCATTGTTGGGCTGTGAACCCTACGACGGCCCTAAGCCATAGAGTAATTAAACGTATTAGTATTGTTGCAGTGGCGCATATTGCTGCTGCTCCTTCTCCAATTATTGGTCCTAGTAATATGAAATAGAAGCTAGTCATAGTTGCTTCTGGAAGTCCTACTTCAAAAGGTATGCCGACTGGTATTGATTTAACTGCAATAACAATTGAAGAAACAATTAGTATTATTGTCCAATGCACATTTATTCCCAACGATAAAAATACAAGATATGGTACTGCTAGACTAGAAATCCAGTTCAGTACAAGTAAAAATGTTGGAACGACAAGTTTTTTCGGATTTCGTCCAAATTCTTTCATAGAGTCATGGAAAGATTTTGCAGCTGCGAGGATTTCGATTTTTGCCTTTTCTAATTTTACTTCCCACTTGCGTCTAGTAATATAGTTTCCTAACCGTACAAGGCTATCAATTATTTTATGACTCCATTTTTCTTTCCAAGAAATAAGCATTAAAATAACCATAATCGCAGTTATTCCAACTGTAAAGAATAGTATTATTCCAAAAATTTCTGCGCTTAAATTAACCGCGTTGAAAAGAAAAGCCATTCCTAGAACAAGCATTACAACGTTAATGCCCATGCCTATTATTCTTTGAGTTACAAGCGATGCGGTACATTTGCCGCTTGTGCCTGCCTGTTCTCTATTAACTAGATATATTCTGCAAAGTTCCCCTGTAATGCTTTCTGCTGGTATTACTATATCTAGAAATATTCCATACCACGTGTAAAGAAAAGACCTCATTAGAGAGATCTTGATTTTTAGGCTACTTAGTATAGCTCGCCACGATACTGCGAAGAAAAAGATTTCTGCAAATCCTACAAGTATTGCTGCAGAGTAAATTACTGGATTTGCTGTTTTTGCTGTTTCTATTACTTTAAAGAGGTCGACATTAAAGATAAGTATGTAGAGAAAGAATGCGACTACGCCTACAAATGGAAGAATTATTGTCTTTCGTGTAAGCTTAGCAGTAGGTTTAGATACATCCATCGAGCCAAAGTCCTTGTTGCAATGCACAAGGGTATCACTTAAGGATTATATGTTTTGCTCTAATCCGCGTCAATTATAAATAATCCTTATACATAGAAACCTCACAATCTTCAAAATGGTTAGGCTAAATAGCGATTTTTAGGTGGATAAATAAGTAAGATATTATTTTTGCCTGATGCTCCTCTTTTAATAATTGCATTTTTTTGTTGATGCATCTTTGAACAAACCATGGTGTGGTGGATAAAATGTGAATAAGGCAAATACGAAAGCTAATTCTACTAGTATGAATAATCCTGTAATGTTAAAAATTTCTAAAACTCCATTATAACTCATTAATGCATAACTGACAAGTTGACCAACTATTATTGCAATAATGAATGTAGAAATGTTTACCACTAAAATATTTCTTTTCAGTACTCTTGTATAAATGCAGACTATCACAGGAATAATACTTAAGTAAAGGTTAAAACGCCATTTTCATATGTTCCAAATGCTTTTATTAATAGCTGAGAATATGCCGACAACCCAGTTTTTTCCTCACCAGGAGTATGTAAAATGCAATGTAGCTCCCATTAGACTAATGAAAATCATACCGATAATTTGAATAATTAACAAGGTCTGATTATTAGCTTGCAATATCACCATCATAGAAAAAAGCACGACCGAATTATAAGCCTATTCTACACGTAGCTAGTTATCGAGGTCCTACTTTATTAAGGGTTTTTTGGTTTAAAGAAAAAGATAAAGCCTGCCAAATTTTATATCTCTAGTAATTTAAGGCTATAATGAGGTCTTTGAAAACTTTTATCATAAATTTTGGAGGCTGATTGAGTTGTATAAGGTCACTAATAGAACGTCAAAAAGTAAGTCTAGTTTTAGCAGTGGGTGGCAAACAGGTAATGTTGAAGTGAATAAGCAGAAAGAAAAAGTTTCTGCTACAAAGCGGGCTATTTGGAAAGGAAGTATTGTCATAGGTCTGATAAATGTTCCAGTAAAACTGTATTCTATGCTTTACAATAGAGGTGTAAAGTTTCATTATTTGCACAGAACTGATAATCATCGGTTGAGGTATGAACGGATTTGTTCATTAGATGAGCAAGTGGTGCCTTGGGGAGAAGTTGTGAAAGGTTACGAGGTAGCCCACAACAAATATGTAGTCTTTGATCTAGCTGAGTTAGAAGCAGCTAAACCTGAATCAAATCGGCGTGTTAGAATTGATAAGTTCGTAGATTACTTTGCTGTAGACCCTATTTATTTCTATAGAAATTATATTTTAACGCCGGATAAAAGTGAAGAAGCTTATAGTTTGCTTTTTATGGCTTTAAGTCAGATGGGAAAAGCTGGTGCTGGAAGAATAACTCTTCGTGAAAAAGAGTATCCGGTGTTAATACACTCATACAAAGATGCACTTGTGCTTACTACGCTGCGTTATGCTTATGATGTAGTAGATCCTAGCAGCTTCGAAGAACTAAATAGACTTGCTTTGCCTGAAAGAAACGAGTTAAACTTAGCTAAAAAAATTATTGCTGAACTTTCAGGAGATTTTGACATTACAGAATATGAAGATACTTTCCGACTTAGGATAGCTGAGATGGTGCAGAAAAAACTTAACGGAGAACCTATAATTGCAGAACCAGAATCGGCTAGTGAAGACGTAAAAGGGTTAATGGCTGCATTGCAACAGACTCTTAGACAAATCCGGCACCAATAATCAATTGACGTAGTCAATTACTCAAAAATGTGGTTTTATAGCTTGCATGGTTAGTATGTAGTTAGGTAGCTTTCAAATACAAGTCGTAGTTATAGGATATTGTTAGTTGACTGTTATGGTGGATTCTAAACAGCCTATTCAAAGTATTCTTAAAGATTATGTGGCTAAACGTGATTTTGCTGTTACAAACGAGCCAGCTGGCAGCCAAGAACTTGCAGAGAATGCTGGAAATGTTGATAAAATCTTTGTTGTACAAGAGCATCATGCACGTAGGCTACATTATGATTTTAGGCTTGAACGTGATGGAGTGCTTAAGAGTTGGGCGGTTCCGAAAGGGCTTCCGGATACTCCTGCTGACAAACGTTTAGCTGTTGAGACTGAAGATCACCCAATAGAGTACGCAAATTTTGAAGGTGAAATTCCTGAAGGTCAATATGGTGCTGGGAAAGTTATAATCTGGGACAAAGGAACATACACAGAAAAAGTATGGACTGAAAAAATGATTGAATTTACTCTTAACGGCAGACGACTTCAAGGTCGATATGCAATGGTGCCGCTTAAAAAAGCTGGCGAAAAAAACTGGCTTTTACTTAAGGCAAAAGAGTAACCTTTCTTTTTTGTTCGCTTTCTTTTTCGACAAATCTTCCGTCTCTGTTTTTAATTTTTTAAAAAAATTTTTAAGTAATTGGATGTTATTTTAGAGCAGGTACGCTTATGTCTTATTGTGGAAATTGCGGTTCACAACTTATTCCTAACGCTAAATTCTGTGGCAACTGTGGAATGGTGCAACAGCCTCAGCCTCAGCAAGCCAACATTAATCAACAGTATGGTACTTCAAATTCGGCATCTGGCGGAGTCATTTTACCGCCTCCTCCAAATGAGTTAAATCAGTTTTCTTCACCAGTGCCAGCTAGCATTTCAGCTAAACCTGCTAACGGGGAAACTGTAATTGGCACAATTTTTCTTCGAAGAATGAAGTCTTTAGGCAGGTATGACTCTTTTACAGGTGTGGTTACAAACCAAAGACTGATTTTTGCACAGTTGACTAGCCAAATGGCTAAGGATGCGGCTATGCAGGCTAGAGATAAAGCAAAGGCTGAAGGTAAAGGCTTTTTTGCACAATGGAGCGAGCAACTTAAGGCTACATTTAGCTATACTCAAAGATACCTTACGATGGCTCCTGCAGCTATTTTAGCTGAGACTCCTGGAAATTTTGCAATAGATAATGGTGCAATAAGTGAAATTAAGTTTAGCCTTAAAGATTTAAACAGAAGTGACGATAGTAGCGCGCATGAGTACGAAATACGTATAATCTCAGCTCAAGGACAGTATATATTTAGAACCGAAGACCGCCAAGAAAATGTAAATTTGATGCGTAACGTCTATGGGCAACGAGTGAAGACACCTTTAGGATTTTCTTCGCGTGGTTTTAATGTCCGAATAGGTCATTAACCTTCTATTTTTTCCACTGCTTTTCATAAAAAGCATCAAAATGTACGGCTAAATTAGTTAGTTATGCCCCTGCATGCTAATCTTTTAGACAAATTTTAATTCAAATTCTATCGGGACATTTTCTCCCCAAGATTGGCGAAGTGGACAAATTTTTTGTGCAATATTGTAGACTGTGGTTGCTTTCCTTCGTTCATGCTCATTATCTGTTTGCAGTTTTACATTCATCATAAAATGTATGTTTGTGAAAATTAGTTTTTCTAAACTTTCAACATTCATAGTGATATTGGCAGTTGTATCTAAACTTTGTAGACCTAGCTGACTATTTTTTGCAATTAACAAAAATAAGGTATTCATACAGGAAGCTAAAGCAGCAGCAAAAATCTCTTCTGGCACACAATAGCCTTCTTTTCCACCAAATTCCGGTGGCGGACTTACGGTAGCAATCTGTTTGCCTTTTACAGTTAAATCACATTCAGTGCCGCTTTTCCAAGTTGCAGTACCTTCAAAATTCATATATGGCAAAAAATTCACCTCTATTATAGAAGAAATAAGCAAAATTTAATTCTTCCTTAGAAACATATAGGCGCAACTTTTTGCACTTTAGTGAATTCATAAGTTTGTGTCAACAGTTTATCTTTATAGCCGAATTTTTCGTATGAATAACTTTTTTCTATATCTTCACTGAAATGTAAGTTAAAAATGCTGCAAAGTTTTCTTAAAAAATGATTTTTTAGTGATGAAAACGAATACTTTTATGTATGAACCTAACGATGTAACTATAAATTTGCATCATGTTTTAAAATAAAACGAGCAGTTTAAGCAACTTTATATAGATTATGCTAATTAGAATTTATGTAACGGGTAAGCAGTTAAATATTTAGCTACCAATACAACACTGCTATTAGTATTCTAAATATATCCTAAAAAGCGTACTTCCTGTGGCGTATGATGTAGCAGGGTTAAATTATAGTTAAAGTCAGTGTTGATTGTACTGTTTTGGAATAAAGGTTTGGAGCCAGTTTTTTGCAAAGCTATTTTTCTTAGATAGGTGATTGTAGGCGTTTTCTATTTGATTTAAAAATTCTTCTCTGCTTCTAAACAGCCCAACTGAGAGTTCTCGTTTTAAGCATCGCCAAAGCTGCAAAGTCGGATTCAAATCTGGACAATAAGGCGGTAGAAAGGCTAGATGTATGCCAAGTTTGGAAGCTTTCTTTATTGTCTTTTTAGGCTCTATGGGAGCGAAAATTATCTAAAACCACCACAATGCTATTTGTTTGGTTGTTTGCTTTGATTTTATCTAAAAAGTCACATACGCTTTTAGTTTTAGAATTCTCCATAAACTCTAGCACGCTTTTGCCAGCTGGAGCATAAAAACCAAACGTGTTAGCTTTATAATTGGTTGTGTCTTTAAAAATATGCACTTTGTTAGTTGACCAAACTCTTTGCGTATTAGCACCTGTTTGTGGCCTTGTTTCGTCAAAAAAGCCCATTAATACTTTTTCGTAGCCAACAGAGTCTAAAGAGGCAGTTATTGAATGTTTTAGCCAAGCTTTAGCGTTTTTTGGCCTTCGAATATCGTGCGGGTAAGGCTTAGCATAATGCAAACCTAACCGCTTAAGCAGTCTAGCTACGCTTCGAAGCGAGTACTTAACGCCAAAGGTTTTTTCAATTTTTTGTGCAACTTCTTTAGTGGTCCAGCTCTGGTCGCCTAAAAGCTGTTTTAGCTTTTGTTGGTGAGTTTTTGAAAGCTTGGGCGCTATTCCAGTTCGCCTTATTGGCTTAAGTGTTTCTACTCCAGCTTGGCTTTCATCTTTTTAGCCATAGATAGCCTATTGCTCTGCTTCTGCCAAGCTTTTTAGCAGCATTTTCAACGCTTGCTCCGCCATAGAGGTCGCGAATAAAAATAAGCCTCTCAGCAAGCCGCTTAGACTGCTCATGTCTAATTAAGCATTCAAGCTCATCTGCACTAAGATGCTTAACTAACAAAAAACAACACCAACTACATAAAACAAAAACAAACCATCTAATTAACATTGACAAGAACTATAATTGCATATGTTTAGCTCGATTTGTGTATAAATGGTTCGCCTAAGCGGATTTCACGGTTAATTTGAACCTTTTATAACAGCATAAATTCGTGCTTGTTGTGTGGTAGTATCTCAAAAAGGGCTTTATTTAGGAGAAAATAAAATGAATTGTACAATTCTTACAGTAAGATCGGAAGAGCACACGTCTGAACTCCAGTCACCGCTCATTATCTC
>CAYSWL010000083.1:0-10351 GCA_964434745.1 uncultured Candidatus Bathyarchaeia archaeon
TTAATGCAGAGTTATTTTTGAGAATTTCTTCTATTAGGTGTGGTACAACTTCTGTATCTGTTTTTGATGTGAAGGTGTGGCCCTTATTTTCAAGTTCATTTTTTAAATCAGAATAATTCTCGATAATGCCATTATGCACAACAACAATTTCCCCTGTGCAATCAACATGAGGGTGAGCGTTAACTTTTAGGGGAGCGCCGTGGGTTGCCCAGCGGGTATGTCCAATTCCCACATTGCCAGTCATATCGTCGAGGTTTATTAGTTTATGCACTTCATCGATTTTTCCTGGCTCTTTTTTTATGTTAATTATACCATTGTTAAGGGTAGCTATACCTACTGAGTCGTATCCACGGTACTCTAGTCTTTTTAGAGATTCATGAATTATTGAGGCAACATTACCGTCTGTTGCTATGCAACCAAAAATTCCACACATTTAAGCTCGCCTTCTTTGTCTTCTTCAATTCAAAGTCAGGGCTTAATTCTAATAAGCATTATTAGGATAATTATTTACACTTACAAAAAAAGTTATAACTGAATTTTCCATTTTCCATGCTTTTTTGAGGTATACATGCTCAACCACCATAACTACTAAAAAACTATTTTTAATGGTATCGGGTTAAATCCGTTTTTATTAGTTTATTAAAAAATGTAACCATAACAAAATTTTTAATAATAGTTGAGCCTGATGTATAAACGAGATAACATGGACAAGAAGCTACTTTTGCATGAAGAAGGATCTATTCAGAAGGTTAAAGAAATCGGCATTATGAGAAACCCGCAGGATTTAAAGATGATACTAGGCAGTCTAAGCTGGAAAATTCTCACCTTAATCAACAAGAAGGCCATGTATCCATTAGAAATTGCGCGTCAATTAGGAATTCATGAACAAAAAGTGTATTATCACATACGCAAATTGGAGCGTTCGGGGGCTATAGTAATTGAATGCGAAGAGAAAAAGAAAGGTGGAGTAGCCAAATTCTACCGTACTGTTGCCCCTGCGTTCGGAGTTGAATTTACACAAGCTTATACACTTATACAAAGACCTTCATTAATTGGCGTTAGCGAACAAATTAGCCAATTCTTCAAAGAATTCATCAACCAAAATGGAGCCTTTGAAGGAAAGATTGTTGTTGGTAGCCCAACACCCCATGGCCCATTCAAAACTAGTGCTCGAGATGGACACTATGCAGCACATTTAACATTTTTTTTAGGTCAGTTCGCCAAAATGCCTGAAGACTTTGCCATAAAACTTGATGTGGACGTTAAAGCTGAAAAAGAAGAAAAAAACAATCTGATCCTTGTCGGCGGTCCAGGTACGAATTTACTCACACAAGAACTTAATGATTATCTACCTACACGATTTAGTATGCAATCATCTGAACAAGGTTTCTTGCTAGGAGGCTTAATCTCAGAGAAATCTAAAAGGGTCCACACTGCAGATGTAGCGGGTTTAATTGCAAAAATACCTAACCCTTGGGATAATAGCAAACACATCATTGTTTTGGCCGGTAACAAAGCTGTTGGCACTAAAGCGTGCGTATTAGCACTTACTAATTTCTGGCATAAAACTTTGCAGAACTACCGTAAAGGCAATTCATTTGCAGTTGTCATCCAAGGATTCGACCTAGATGGTGATGGCAAAGTTGACTCTATTGAGGTTTCGGAATAAATTGCCTGGTCTAGAAGTACACGAAACCATTGTAGGATATGGTCACGAAAACGTGTTAGCTACCCATCGGTCTACAATAGAATTCACTAAAGAAGCACACCTATCCAGAAATGGCGATTGCATATTGATTGTATCCATAGATAAAGGAATAAATGATCTTAGCAAAGAATTCAAGCAGGCCCTACGTAATAATAATGCTGAGCTAACTATCCTTATTGAAGTAGGTAATATTGTTGAAGAAATCCACGCTCAAGGCAGTTCACAACTTAGATTAAATGATGCCACAGAGATGGTAATTCGAAAAAGCGATCACATATCTGAGCGTACACTAGCAATTTCTGCAGATAAAGCAGCCAAAGACGTTTCACGAGAAATAGTTGAGATGCTAAAAAACCCTAACCAACAAGCAAAAATCACATTTATTGTTAAAAAAAGAAGTGAAAAATTATTGGATGAGACGATCTAAGGTGCGCCAATTTATTAAATAACTTACCACTATAAATGAGATTGAGATTACAAATAATGCTAGAAATGGCGCGGCTATAATGTCGCTTAACCAGTGTACATTAAGATAGATTCTGCTTAGACCAACTATGAAGCTCACCACTGAGAGGGGTATTATTGAGAAGATTTTAAGATAAATTGTATTGCGGTACTGCCAAAAAAGATAAGACAATACGCCTAAAAACACTAATGTACTTGTTAAATGTCCACTAGGAAAGGAGTTGCCATTCTCAATCATTAGCCCATTTGAAGGTCTAGGTGAATATATTACTGTTTTAAGTAACGTAAGGAGCAATGCATTTAACCCCATTGTACCCATCAAAAGTAACGCTTGCTGTTTGCTTTTATTATATATCAGTACACCAGAAATTAGCAAAGACACAGCTAGCAAAATGTAGATGTCAAAAGAATGAGCAATAATTTTTGCTACAGAAGTAAAATATTCTGTTTGAATTTCCGTAGCCCAAAAATTGACATTCAGATTTATTTCTGTAAATACATCTCTTAAGAGGCATACTAGCGAGAAACAAACAAACGATGTTAGAGAGATTGCTATAGCATATCGTTTATTTGCTACTACCTTCTTAGTTGGTTTATAGTTTACACTATTTTTTTGAGACATTCTTGCTTTCATCCTAAAGTGTTTCAATTTTTTCTTTTACTTAGACTCTACATGGTTCTACCAAAGTTATGTAGTAGATCAGCAAACCAGTTGCAGCAGTAAACAACATTAGTGCTATTATGTAGAGATCAGTCACCTTGTACATTAGCCCTAAAGCAATAAAAAAAAGGAATAAAAAGTACAAGCCAATTGTTAGTATTTGAATAAAATAAATTTTATTCAGACTAATCCCTCGCACAAGCTTTTTTTAGTATCTTACAGCCCTGATTTAGGTCCCATTTTCGTCGTCGAAACTAATTCTTAGGTGAAAAAGTTTTCGAATAAACCTAACAATAAACCTCATTCCTATAAGTAAGATATACAGTACTACTCCACCTACAATTAGCATCAGACTTAGACTTCTAAGAAAAGAAGTTGTTCCGCTATCTACAGGTGCTGTGAAAACTGAAACTAATACAAAAAACATTCCGCCTACAATAAGCAGTACCGCGGGGTGTTCTGCCATGTATTCGAATACTGCTTCAATTCTTGCTGCCATTTTGAGTCACAGCTTTAACGTGTAGCTGGAGGCAATTATAGCCCTACCAGATAGAGTAAGAACTCTAAGACATAGAGTCATATTCGAAGTGCCTAAAAAAGGTACATATCAATGTAGATAAAGCAGATCAAGCAAAGATGCGCTTATCTCTTACTTAAATATGGTAAGGTATGATAGAAGTGGCTAAAGCACGAGGAATAAGTACAGACATTCAGTCACCAAGAACGAAATTATTGTATCTAATCTACTGTGCGCCACATAGTAGAATCGCTACTTCGCCGGGTATAAAATCAAAAATCAGTTCGGCTTTAGGATATAAATCTGATGGCCACTTCCATCATGACTGGAACTATTTAATTAACTCAGGAAAACTGGAAGAAAAAAATGGTTTCTTTACAGTAACTGAAGAGGGAAAGAAAGAGTTTGCACTACATACAACAGCTTCAAGAAGTAACCAAGTAATGGTTATTATTGGAGCAGGATTAATATTCTTGACGTTCTGGCTTGAATGGAAAATTGCTCCGATAGAGAGTGTAGCAGCCTTCGGTGTTGTACTAATAATTTTAGCGGCTTTATTTTCGATGGTAAACAAACAAAATAAACCAGATCTGCCACTAAGAGCAAGAGTCTTATTAAAAGAACTAAGTCACAGGAAGATAAAATTTTGAGATTGAATTTATAATATATTTGAATCGATTACCACTTGATATTCATAGGGCGCGGTTTCTCTGACGGTTTTTATGCATTCGAATGCAGTTACTTTTCTGTTTGCTTTTTCTACAGATTCTTTAAATCGTTGTTGGAAGGCTTCCATAGTGTCAGGTGTGCGTAAGAAGCCGTAGAAGTGAATTATACCGCCATCTGATTTGATAGCTTTGCATGCAACATTAACAAATTCATAAGCTGTCTCAGGTAAGTTCATAATAACCCTATCTGCTATTCCAGATAACTGAGCGTTTACAATTTCAAGTGCATTACCTAAAACGGGTATGACGTTTTGGACTTTATTGATTCTGAGATTCTTGTTCATCAAATCTATAGCGTCTGGATTTATGTCGATAGCATAGATTTTAGAGGTTGGTTGACTTTTTGCGATAGGTATTGCAAATGGACCAACTCCTGCAAACATGTCAACTATTGTTTCTCTAGGTTTTACAAGTGAAGCTACACGCCAGTGTTCATTAGAGAGTCTTGGGCTAAAGTATGTTTTAGCAACGTCTACATAATAACTACAACCGTATTCTTTATGCACCGTAGTTGTTTTGTTTTCGCCTACAAGATATTCAATTGAACGTAACCGATATACGCCACTGATCGCTCCAACCTTGGCAAGTACTGTTTTTAAATTCCGGTGTATCTTTAAAACTGCTTCACCAACAAGTACCTTGTATGGTTCAAGCGCAGGTGGAATCTCAATTATCGCAATATCTCCAATAATATCAAGGGCTCTAGGTACGCTATCGAATAAGTGGGGAGGTAATTTGTCTTTAAGTAATTCGGTAATAGTTTTTCCATGATTATTCTTTTCTGAAAAAAATTGATAATCAAAATCTAGTCCAGATAGCTCTGCTTTTAATACAGCCAATTCATCATTAGTTGGCATACGTATTAAAGGAATGCAAAGCATATCTGTTTTAACTTGAGTGATTAGCAATTTCTTGTCACTTATGCATAACTTTGACAATATATCTTTAGCGCGTTCACCGCTTTTTTTAGGTATTTTTAAGCATAGTGACTCTTTAGGCATTTGTCTTCAGTTAATGGGTAATTTCTCTATCCTAAAAAGGGCACCTATCTTTTTGACTTTGAATTTAACATTTAACATCAGTTCTGCTAGCCACATATTTGACTCCATATGGTCAGTAATAGCGCGAGCATAATAAATTGAGTGACCCTTCGCCAAAGCCATAAACAGAATAAGCATGTCTGCTAAGTGTAAATCAACAGTAGGCTTAGCTTCAAGTTCGGCAACGAGTTTTTTAGCTGCTTCTCGCCCTACAGCCTCGGCTGTTTTTCGTATTTCACCTATAGCATCAGCACCTAAAAGTACGCCTTTATCGGTCTTTGCCCATAAGGCAATGGAGCTTCCTTTCTGAAGTGGATTTGAAGTGTCATTTATAACTTGAATATCTGCTTTGTAACCTTTCTCGGTTAGAGCTTGAAATGCAACTTGAGCTTGGCGTTCAGCTACTTTACGGTCAGCTAAAAAGGTGCAAACTGAAACTCCGTTTATATCATTTAACGTACCAAAGTTTTCAAGCATAATTGAGCCAGGATTATTCGTAGGTTGTACCTTTAAGGTTACTTCGCCCATTCCTTTAGGGTAATAACCATATCGGTGAATTACTAATTGCGCATCTACCCCCATACGTCGTAGGATGGGAAATAGTACATATCGAAGATAATTTACAGTAGGCGCTTGTTGGGTATCAGTTCCACCTTTGCATACATTCAGATTCACAGGATTTTTAGCATAGAGGCATATAGGTAGTACAGTCAACAGAAGCATAGGAATGTTACCTGCGGTTCCTATTTCAGCTTTGCATTCCCCACCAACTATATCATGGGGGATAAACCAAAGTTCGCGGCTACCTAAAGTTGCACCTTTTAGTTCGGCGTTACATAATTTCGCTGCTGTTAAAACAGCCTCTAGATGTTGAGGTTTTAACCCCTGCTGAGGCCGGTTTTTACGTATGTTGTAAATATGTAAAGGTTTACCGGTAATTGCTGCTAAAGCTACTGAAAAACGTAATATCGTACCGCTTCCACTTTTTAGACTCCCATCAATCTCAAACAATTATTTCACCTATCTACAGCAAGACGATTGATTGTTAGTTTATTTTAAATTCCAAATAATTAATAAGGAATTTAAGTACTTTAGAGTTCAGTGAGTGGTTATTAATGAGCGCTGACAAAGAAAAGCTGAATCAACTTGTCGAAAGAATTGATGAAATCCTCCTAATACTTAAAAACGTTTCAGATGACCTCAAGACTGTTTCTGCTAGCATAAAATCTCTTGCGGTTGGACAAATTACAGGTAAACCTTCCACCACGCCACCGGCACCAAGACCAAAAATGTCAGCGCCAGCACCTAGACCTACTGTTACACCGTCACCTTCTGTAGCTGCTACCAATTTACAATCAGTTGAAGATGTACGCATGATGTTTCCAGAGGATTTGGATAACATGTTAAGCTTTGAAGAAAAACCTGATTATGTTATAATAAAACCAAAACAGTTCTTGGGAAGCGAGAACTTTGCAAAAATTGCATCAACAGTACGCGGATTAGGTGGAGAATACATCAGTGCAGGCAGAGATTCACATTTTAGGGTCTACAAGAAAAAAGCCTAATCAACACATCCTTTTTTAAAATCGCTAAATGAGTTTTCCGCGGGCAAATATCAAAAGTCTAAGCTGCAAAAGGCTGAAAATGATAATTGACTATTTCTCGATAGACATTCAATTGTTATATCATCTAAGCTTTCTTCCGATCTCGTACGCTTCATTAAGCATCTGAGGTTGGTTTGCTATTTCTGAACGCTCAAAAGCTAACGGAAGAATATCACATAGTAAGATCATTTCTAAATACTTTAAAGATAGCGAAAACATACCAATAATATGCTTGCATGCTGTTGCGCCTTCTTCAGAAGGAATAACAAGAATGGCTTTTTTACCCTTTAGCTTTTTTGAGGTTATATATGGGCGAAGTCGATCCAAGAATAATTTCATTTGAGCTGATGGCCCATACCAATATAGAGGGGTACCAAAGATTATTACATCTGAATTTTCGAGTTTGTGATAAATCTGTTGCATATCATCTTTCAGTATACATTGAAAATTGCCGTGTTTACAAGCGCGACAGTCAACACATGGATTTAGAGTTAATCCATAAAGGTAGAGTTTATCGACGTTATGATTGCTTGCTGCAGCACCTCCGAGTATGCTGCTGACTACTAGGTCGGTGTTGCTTTCCTTTCGTGGGCTACCCACTAAACCAAGAACGCGCATTCAAACACCTAAATACAATAGTGCATGCTTGCTTGATTTACTTTTCCGAGCGAATCAGGTATCCTTTGAGAATATATACTAACTCAATATTGGAGAAAATAGTTTTTCACCAAAGCAAATGAACAAACAACAGATTAATGCACCACTAACAATAAGGTTTACCACTGACTTTCTAAGCATTTAATTTTGAAAAAAGAATAACAGGTAGTTACTTGAACGCATAATCAAGTAAATACTTATCTACTCAATAACTTTGAAGTCTGTAAATTCGCCTCTATAATCTTCCCAAATCAAATCGACTTTTTCAACTTTAGCAGCTCTTGGCCCATAGTAACAGAAATCGATAGCAACTTTCACAGGCTCTTCATCGCCTTCAAATATTGCTTCGACTCGCCCGTCAGGTAGATTACGGACCCAGCCTGTAACATCTAAACTATATGCTTGACGTTTGGTACTTTGCCTAAAATATACACCTTGTACTTTACCAGTGACATATACATGTGCACGAACTTTCATGATTTCTACCTTACAGCATAAGTGCTAATATTAAAATCTCTTTAGGTTTCTAATAACTGTTTAAATAAAAATCAGAAAAATAGATCAACTATACAACAGTAAGTCTATAGGTTTTCAACCTCTTCACCTACAGAATATAGAAATAGTCTTGCCGCAGGCGGGGAGAGCCATCTGAACATATGACTTAACTGATTTATTAGATGTGCATAATTATTTGATTTATCGTGGCAATCAAGAAACTTTTGGAAAGACCCATAAGTTTTCTTTAGTTTACGAAATTGTTGAGCATGCTGAACTATTGTCTGGATTTTACCTTTGTTGTGTATTACGTCGTAAATTTCTATTAATTTATCAATATCAGCGTTGGTAAAATGTGCAATTTTCTCAACAGAGAAATCTTCTAAAGCTTTTCGGATTATAGACCATTTTCTATCAATTATATCCCATTTTAAACCTGAACTGATAACAATGCGGCATAAATTCTCAAAGTATGCATTATCATTTAGTGGACGAGTTTTTCTATAATACCATGAAGGTGTCTGTAGGTTTTGCGCTTGCGTCAAGACTCCTACCTTTTCATCCAAGAAATGACGGCACATCACGAAATTTAAGGAAATGTGATTATCATCAAACAATAACAAACAATATGAAAAAAGTAAATATTCGAACTCATCAACTGTCAAAATTACATAAATGAGTATTTAAATTTGTTACACAGCAGTTATGTTGGGAAAATTCAAGCATAATTTATTATTCTAAAGACACCTCTAGAAAGAATAATTTAAAGTTCATTTAATCAAAATATACCCAAATTAATTTTGTAGGATATCACATGGTTATTACATGTTTTCAGAACATTTCCAAAAACTAACAGATAATTATTCTAGACAATTACTAAGATCATTAGTTATCCTATCGCTAACTTGTAACGATAAACGATAGAATTAACTATTTTCAGTTTAACTTGACTCTCTGGTATGTAGACAAGTCGATTAAACACTCTGCTTAAAACTAAAACTATTAGTAAATTGTTGTGGATTACATGTTCAAAAATGACTCAGGTAAACTACTTGTATATGCTTCAAGCTCATCATTAGCTAACCAAAGATTAAACTTCGTTAAAGACGCTGCAGAAAAAATGGCGCAACAATTGAACCTGAAATTTGAAATGGTAGAGCAAGTAAAAGGCATAAAGCAAACGTATGTTTATTACGAAAACGGAAATGAAGACCCCGTTCCATTATATTGTGATGAAGGTAAAACTGATGATCTTCAGGAAATCTATGAGAAATTGAAAAATATGATGTTTGTATTGTCGTTCCATCCTAAGCACACTGCGCTTAAGCAGGCCCGAATTAACATCATGAGGTCAGCTTAAAACAGTCGATAATATATCGGCTGTTAAATTTTGACAAAACGAATTCCTTGTCCGCCTAAAGAGACTTCGTAGACTTGGTTAACATCGAAATTTATTCCTAAACTATCATACTCGTGTTCTGTTAGAAACAGTATTATCTTCGGGAAAGCAATTTGTTGTCTAGGAGAGAGTATTGGTATTTGTTGCTGCATCGCTTGCATAACGTCTTGAATAACTTTTGCTTCGTCAGTCTGAGGGCGCATAACATAATTTGAAACTTCACGTTCCTCAATCAGTTCAATACGTTTTCCAAGGTTACCATCTAAGTCACGACTTGATTCGATTTTGTTAACTCTAACACGGAACAATCCTTTCACGCTCTAGTAAAGAAACATAGCGCTATTCAAAGATTTAACTTATTACCTTAATCTGAATGTTGTGATTATTGCTTACAAACTTTTTTAGAGTTAAACACAACATGCTCACCAGGGTGACTTCCACCTTATAGCTAAAGGTATCTTTGTGTCTTCATATATAAGAGGTTAAATTCCAAAAATTAATACAATGGTAATTGAGTCATTTTATCACATCATGAACAAATAATTGTGCCTGTAAAATATTGATACTTAAAAAAGAGGTTAAAGCAAACAATTTTTTCCAACATAATAAACCAAAAATAAACGTTTAACAGCTATGTTACAATGAAAAATCACCTTATTTTCAAACTATATAAAAATAAATAGTAAAATATGTAGTTTAATTGTCTAACAATTTTACTTTTGAGATGTGAACTTTGTAGAAGCCACCATTTATAGCACTAATTCAAAATATAAAATATTTAGGATAGTATGAATTTGTTATCGCATATGATAATTTTATGATGTGTTGAAATCATTTTTTGAAGTACGTTATACATACCGTCCAGACATGTGGGCAACCTTTTATATTTGTCACATGTATATAGGCATAACATATTAGGGGAATTTGGATGAAACTTGTTACTGTACTCTTACCGGAAGCCTACTTAGAGGGCTTAGATGAACTGGTCCGAGCAAATATGTACCCAAGTAGAAGCAGTGTAATACGTTCAGCAGTGCGAGATTTGCTCAAAAAAGAACTTTGGGAAAATAAAAGCAG
>CAYSWL010000084.1:0-10349 GCA_964434745.1 uncultured Candidatus Bathyarchaeia archaeon
TTACCGGCCGTTCTTTAGAGCAAGGCGTAAACAACCAACGCGGGAAAGGATCAAAAGAATATTTTGAAACTGTAACCACATGCTTCATGGACCAACAGGACATGGAGAAACTAGGGATAACTGATGGAACACACGTAACTGTAACATCTGATGCAGGTTCTGTTGTGTTGAAAGCCGTCAAGTATCCAAGGGGATCTCTTCTTGGAAAAATGTATCTTCCATATGGCCCTTGGGCTAATGTGATTAACAGTGACGAAACCACAACCACTGGTATGCCCACCTGCAAAGGTGTTAAGGTCGAAGTTGAGGCAACACCAGAAAAACCTATCCTGACTTTATTAGAATTATTCCAACTTGAATTTGGTAAGAAGGGAGTAGAATGCCACCAGTAATTGTTAAACCCGTAACTTGTCCAGTTTGCGGCTGCTTATGCGATGATATTGAATGTACCGTCGAAGACGGAAAAATTACAAGAGCTAAAAACGCATGCGCAGTATCCGCAGTTAAATTCCTAAAATACAATAGTGAACACCGAATTAAAGCGCCAATGATGCGTAAAAACGGAGAATTAGTTCCTGTAGAACTTGATGAAGCTATAAATAAAGCTGCAGAGCTTTTGGCAAACTCAAAGTATCCAGTTGTCTATGGCTGGGGTTCAACCAACTGTGAAGCCCAACGCGTAGGCATAGCTATCGCTGAAGAAGTTGGCGGTATTCTTGACAACTGCGCAACACAATGCCACGGACCATCAGTTTATGGCGTACAAGCAGCAGGATTACCCACTGCAACTTTAGGACAAATTCGCCACCGTGCAGATTTAATTCTGTACTGGGGCTGCGATCCAATGAACTCTCACCCACGTCATCTGCAAAGATACACAGTAGGTGCAGAAGGGCGATTCATAAAAGCCGACTGGAATGAACGCATCGCAAAAGGTAGAGATCCAAATGCGAAAAAACAAACTTTAGCAGAAATAGCTGAAGAACTAGCACAACACAGAATCCCTGCCACGCCTGGTGTGCCTACTGCAAATTCCGGCATTCAAAAAACAGGTCGCAAAGTCATAAGTGTTGATGTACGCAAGACTCGTACTGCCGAACTAGCTGACTACTTTATACAGATTGAACCTAATACCGACTTTGATGTTTTCCAAGCATTAAGAATGCTAGTTAACGATCAGGAATTGGATGTAGACAGTGTAGGCGGTATACCTGTAAAAGACCTGCAAGATCTAGCTGACGTTCTGGTAAGCTGCACCTACGGTATACTATATCACGGTTTAGGTTTAACAAGCAGCGCCGGCAAGCATCACAACATTGACGCTGGAGTCAACCTAGTTAGAGACTTAAACCTAAAAACTAAATTCTCCGAAATGCCAATGAGAGGACACTTTAACATTACTGGAGCAACTAATGCAACTTCAACAGCCTTCACCGGTTACCCAACAGGTGTGGACTTTGCATTAGGCTACCCACGATCTAACCCCGGAGAAACTACAATTATCGATGCTTTACTTCGCAAAGAACCAGACGTTAGCTTAGTACTAGGTGCAGACCCTGTATCTAACTTCCCACACCGCGCTGCAGAACATATGGTAAAAAACCCGCTAATTGTCATTGATCCCCACCTCAACGCCACCTCACACATGGCTGATATACTAATTCCATCAGCATTTGTCGGAATTGAAGAAGGCGGAACTGCATATAGAATGGATAACACTCCAATTATGCTAAAGAAAGTAGTAGACCCTCCAGCAGGAATCAAAACTGATGAAGAAATTCTCAAAATGATTCTTGCCAAGGTAAAAGAAATAAAAGCCAAAAAATCAGGAGTTGCATAAAAATGGCATTAATCATAAAAAACGGCTTCGTTTATGACCCAATAAATGGGATTAACGGCGAAAAAATGGACATAGCCATCGAAAACGGCAAAGTCGTCCAAAGTGTCAATGAAGCAAACGCAAAAATCGTTGATGCCTCCGGTATGACTGTAATGCCTGGTGGTGTGGATCTTCACAGCCACATTGCAGGCGCTGAAGTAAACATGGCCAGAACCCTAAGACCAGAAGACCACTATAAAGACTTTGAACGCAAAACTGCAAATACGCGCTCTGGCGTAGGTCATACCGTACCATCCGTATATACAACGGGTTATCGATACTCACGTATGGGTTACACTACAGTATTTAACCCATCAATGGCTGCATTTAAAGCAAAACATGCGCACGAAGAAATGAACGAAATGCCCGGATTAGACAAAGGTACCTATCCACTGCTAGGTGATTGGTGGTTTACTCTTGATGCCTTCCAAAAAGGCAACTTTGAAGAAGCCGCACAATACGTTGCATGGATGATGGACGCAGTCAAAGGGTATGCAATTAAAATAGTAAACCCTGGTGGCTTAGAAGCATGGGGTTATGGCAGAAACGTCCGCGATATAGATGATGAAGTTCCAGGTTACGATTTAACTCCTCGAGACATCATCAGAGGTATGATTAAGGTTAACAAAATGCTTAACCTTCCACACACAATTCACCTCCACACAAACAAACTAGGCCAACCTGGCAACTACGTAAATACAATAGAAACAATGAAAGCCATGGAAGACCTCGCCACTGACGGTAAACCAATTTGCCACATCACACACATCCACTACAGTGGACTCAAAGGCGATAGCTGGATGAACGTAACCGGAGCATCAGAAGAAATCGCCCACTACATGAACAACCACAGTCATATGACCTTAGACATGGGACAAATCATATTCTCAGACGCTACAACCATGACTGCAGACGGACCCTTCCAGTTGACCTTATCTCAACTCAACGGTAAAAAATGGGTCAACAGCGATGTTGAAGCAGAAACTGGTGGTGGAATTGTACCATTTAAATACAAAAAGAGCAACTACGTCAACGCCATCCAATGGGCAAACGGTTTAGAAACTGCGCTACTAATCAAAGACCCCTGGAAAATCTTCATGACAACCGATCACCCTAACGGCGGACCATTCACAGCATACCCCAAAGTTCTCGCATGGCTCTATAGCAAGAAAGCACGTGAAGCAACACAGAAAAAGACTAATAACAAGGCAAAGAAGAAAAGCATTATATCCTCAATTGACCGCGAACTTAGTTTATATGAATTAGCAATAATGACCCGCGCAGGTCCATCAAAAGCCCTAAACTTAAAAGATAAAGGCCATCTGGGCATCGGTGCAGACGGCGATGTAGCAATATTCAAAATTAACCCAGAAAAGCTCGATATTGCAAAGAAATACAAAACTGCCCGAAGAGCATTTGCACATGCAGCTTACACAATCAAAGCAGGCGAAATTATAGTTAAAGACGGCGAAGTTCTACAACACGTAGACGGAAAAACGATCTGGGCAGACGTAAAAATGCAAAATCCTCTAAAAACAGACGATGCTTTCCGACAGAAATTCAAAGATTACTACTCAATCGAATACGAAAACTACCCAATTGACACAACATACCTCAAGATTCCAAGTCCAGTTAAAGTAGAAGCAAAGGTGTGATAAAAATGACCATAACTTTAACCCCTCTTAAACAATTTGAATTACCCATAATTGCAGAATGTATAACTCCTGCAGAATTCCAAGGAAAGAAACTTGAAGAAATAGCCGTCCTTCCAATCTATGAAGGAAACCAAGAAAAAACCTTAAGTGATATCTTCAAAATTGAACAAGATGACGCAGCTATCCCAACTATAGTAATAAACGGCGACGCTAGCAAAGTTAGACGAATTGGCAAACGCATGAAAGAAGGCGAAATAGTAATCAATGGCAATGCTGGCATGCACCTTGGAATGGAAATGAAAGGCGGCAAAATCACAGTCAAAGGTAATGCCTTAGGCTGGACTGGCGCAGAAATGAAAGGCGGCACAATTGAAATATTTGGCAACGGCGGAGACTACCTTGCCTCACCTTTCCGTGCAGTTGAAGCAGGAATGAAAGGCGGACTAATCATTGTACACGGTGATGTAGGTCACGACGTAGCAGCCGGACTTAAAGGTGGAACACTCAAAGTTATGGGCAGTGCTGGCAACTTCTTAGGTTATAACATGGTCGAAGGCACAATATACGTTGAGAAAAACATTGGCGGAAGAGCAGGTGCCTATATGACTGGCGGTAAAATTATCGTCGGCGGCACAGCAGGATCCGTACTTCCAACATTCTCCATCGACTCAGTTAAACCAAAAGTCAAAGTCGACGACGCTCAACAAGCTGCAGGACCCTTCTATGTATTTATCGGAGACCTAACCGAGAAGACACGCGGCAAACTCTTTATCAATAAAGCCAGTAACCCACAACTAAGTACATACGAAAGATACCTCTAAGGTGAAAAATATGGACGTTAAAACCATAGGTGTAAATCGTTTAGCCTGGAAAAAAGCTGAAGACCTAATCAACAACCAAGAATACTACGGCGTAAAAGTCTCAAAAACTAGCGCCGGAGCCACAGTCATTGACGCAGGCATAAACGCTCCAGGTGGATACCAAGCAGGTATTGCCCTAACTGAAATCTGTCTAGGCGGTGCAGGACAAGCAAAAATTGACTTTAAACGATACGGCGACTACGAAGTACCCTCCGTAATAATTACTACCGATTATCCAGCAGTTGCAGCATTAGGTTCTCAATTTGCAGGCTGGCGAATCAAAGACGGCGATAACATTGCCATCTGTTCCGGACCCGCAAGAGCTTTAGCCCTTAAACCAAAAGACCTCTACGCAGAACTTAATTTCAAAGACACCTCCGACAAAGCAGTTATCGTAATCGAAAGCAACGTCATGCCTTCTGACGTAGTTGTTGAAAAAGTAGTCGCAGGCTGCCAAGTTACCCCTGAAAACCTAATTATACTAGTAGCACCAACTGCCAGCGTAGCTGGCCTAGTTCAAGTAGTCGGACGTATTGTTGAAACAGGCATACACAAACTACATAACTGTGGCTTAGACCCCAAAGAAATTCTTTACGCCTCAGGTTACGCACCACTTCCAGCACTCTGCTCCGACTTCGAAGTAGCCATGGCACGAACAAATGATGTACTTCTCTACGGCGGAGTTGTTCACTACATAGTAGACTATGAAGATGAAGCAAAACTCCAATCTATACTCGAACAAGCGCCTTCATGCGCAGCAAGCAACTACGGCAAACCATTCCTTGAAATATTCCGCGAAGCAGATCGAGACTTCTATAAAATTGACACCAAACTCTTTGCACCTGCATTGCTCATGATCAACAACAAACACACTGGCAAAACACTCAAAGCAGGTCAAATCAACCCCAAAGTCCTATCAGAATCCTTAGGATTCTAACCTTTTCTTTCTTTTAATATTATTTTTTAAGCAAAGTTAGCTTTTTGTTGTTTCTTAAATTGTTAACAAAAAAGAAAAATGAATTTAATTTAGATTTAAACGCGTGCTTCTTTGAATAGTTTTAACTATTGTGTATGCAACAGGAACTGTATAGAGAACAACAGTACCGTTAAACAAAGCACCTAGTGGGAGAAGTCCTAATACTCCAATTTCACTAAGACCATATCCAAAAGGCGACTCAAATCTTAAGGTACTATAATTAATAATTGTCATAATTGCAACACGTGTAACAATTCCAATTGCAGTGGCGATGCCAATTATTATCGCATTATGCTTTTCTTTCAATTTTCCTGAGGTAGCAAACTTTTGAGCTATGTAAACTCCTGATAGCATAGCTGCTATGGCTGCAAGATTATAAAACGGCCCCATTGGCAAGGCTCCTTGGAAGAATGCAAAAAGCATTGCAGCATTAAAGATCATAATGGCTGCACCTGATCTGACGCCTATAAGTAGAAACGCTATTACAATAGGTATTTCCCATAGTCCATAAATTAAGAACGGTGCATAGGGTGCTGGAACTCCAACTCCTGAAATAGCTGGGTTTAAAGCTACTGTTAGCGCTGCGAAAACAATAGTTAATGTAATCTTTTTGGTGTTCATGAATGCTCGTCTTTAGTGAGTTAGTTAATTATTTAAGAGTAACTACCTAAAAATGAGTTATGTCTTATTTTAGAAAAAGGTTCTACATTTCCAATTTGGCAGAGTTGATAAATATATGTAATACAATTCTTGTTTAGTGAAATGTATTGATAGACGCTGTAAAATTTTCGACCATTGAATTACGTGATTGGCTTCAGCAGGAAACTGGTCCAGCGTTAACACCTATTCAGGCACAAGCCCAAAAACGCCTAGACGAAGTCCGCACAGCGTTAGAGAATCTAACAGAAGCAAGTAAAATGCTCGTAGACGCTAGTCAAAAAGAAATTGAAAAAAGAAATATGAAAGTCTACAACAGAGCAAGAGCTCTAAATAAGCTCGCTAACATGTTCATTGAACGAATAAAAAAACTTTCAATTCCTGATAACATATCTTTTGACAATATAAGCACATTTGCAATAGAAGCCCAGAAAGCTATTATCGTAACCGAAGTGGATATCAAAAATTGGTTCCCACATATAAGCCCATTTTTTATCATGGATCGACGAAAATTCCAGCCAATATTCGAAAAAACAAAAATCGCAATATCTGCACTTAATGACTTCGTTAACAAAGAATATGTAAAAACTAAAAATCAGGAAAAAACCTTTCACCTATTAAGCGAACTTCAAATACTTGAAACTCAGTTAGCACAAATCGAAGCTCAAAAAGATAACCTAAAAAATGAACGGTTATCTCTTGAATCAGAAATTAATACAGTAGAACAACAAATGTCAGGGCTAAAAGGCAAATCTATCATGGACAAACTCAGTCAAGTTGAAGCTGAACAAGATGCACTTAATAATGAACTTAAAACTATTCTTAGACATTTCCAAAAGCCATTCATAAAGGTGCAAGCGCTATCTGCATATGGCGGAGGCTCAGGTATGACTCCTGATGAGATGCAGAAGATGACTCAATACTTAGAGAATCCCTTTGAAGCTATAGCCGGCGAAGAAAAAGGTCTGCCAGTGCTTAAAGAAATTCTGCATAAACTTAACACCCTTATAGGTGAAGGTAAACTTAAGCTCAAGCCTGACAAACAGAGAAAAGCTGAGCAATCTATCGAGGAAGTCTTAAAACAAAATACTCTTAAAGACTACCATAATAAATGTGTAGAAGTTGCAGCCAGAAAAAAACAGTTATCTACATCGCCCGAACTTGAAGAAGCTAGGCAATATCTTTCACAGTCACAGCAAGAACTTGAGAAACTTAGAGCCAGAAGCGCTAACCTAGAAGCTGACGAAGCAGTAAAAATGGCCGCAGCAAACGAAGTTGTTGAAAAAATACGTGTTCACAAAAATACAATAGAGGCAAATGTATTAAGCTTCTTAGGAAAACAAATCCAAATAGTCTAACCTAAAATTAGTTGGGGCTTTTCCATTTGCCCTTCAATTTTTCTTTAATTGAAAAACAAGCAAAAAGCATCAAAGCAGCTGACTTTATTGACTTAGTAAATAATACAGTTAATTTACTTCATAATGAAAGCAGACAATTGGGTAATCCATTCATTACTGGTAGGCTTGTCTTAATTGAACCTGAAGGTGAAGCTTTGGTAATCGGCGATTTGCATGGCGATTTGACAAGTCTTGGGGCAATAATCAAAGATAGTAATCTCATAGATAGAATTAACAAATCTAATAAAATAATGGTAATTTTTCTAGGTGATTATGGTGATAGAGGTGAAAGTCAAGTTGAACTATACTATACTGTTCTTCGCCTTAAAGCGGCTTTTCCTAAACAAATAGTATTATTACGTGGCAATCATGAAGGCCCATCAGATCTCATTGCGTCTCCTCATGATTTACCCGAACAGCTTAGACGAAAATTTAAAGACAAAAGTGTACCTGCATACACTTGCCTAGTAAACCTCTTCAATTATCTATACAATGCTGTTTATGTTAAAGATAAATACTTAATGGTACACGGTGGGTTGCCCTTTTCAGTTTGTAGCTTATATCAAATTGCCCAAGCAAATAACCTGCACCCAGCTAAACCGTTTCTTACTGAACTACTCTGGAGCGACCCTAACGATACTGTTCAAGGAATGATTCCTTCACCTCGCGGTGTTGGTCACTTCTTTGGAAAAGATGTTACTGCAAAAATACTTGACCGATTGAAAGCAAAAATCTTGATACGCGGACATGAATCTACACCTAAAGGTTACAAAATTAACCACGACGGTAAAGTCCTAACGATTTTTTCTTCGAAAGGTGCACCGTACTTCAATACTAACGGCGCCTACCTGAACCTTCCTTTAAACAAAAAACTTGACAACGCAAACCAGTTACTTCCCTTTATTCATACATTCTAGTTCAGGTCTTTATCGTTTGTCAGATTCATTTTTTGTTTGATTTTTTAATTTTTATTATGCTAATTATGGTTATAATGACAAGAGGTGCTGCGATGGAAATTATAATTATAATAAAGAAACCGTCTTGCTGTGAAACAAAATTTTGTTGCACCTGAGCGACTGCAGTATTACCTTCACTGTTGTAAGCAATAGCTTTTATAGTGTATAGACCAAGCGGGTAATCATCCGTGTAATAGGACCATGTAAAAGGCGCTTGAATATCAGTATATTGCAGAGTATCATTAAGATAGAATTCAACTCGTACTGTATCCTCCGAAACAGTAGTACGAACTGACCAATTGCCTTGAGCATCATTGCCAAAGCTACTATACCCAAAATCTTTATGCAATTTAAGTTCGATGGTAGGCTGCACGTCTGCCTCAACCATACTAATTTTACTCGCTGATAACAAGAATACTATAGCTATACTGGCAACCAGAATCTTGTAGCCTACCCTACTAGCATTGTCCAATGATACTGCCTCGCTAATATGAACTAACAATTTTATAAAACCAATAATATAAGAGTTATAGAAAAAAAGCATTAATCTTTTTATCTCAAAAATTTCGAATTTCCAATAGAACTGAAATAGTTCAAACTTACTAATTGAATAAATATTCCACCGCTATTAGATAAAAGCCGTATAATAGTCATGTTAAAAAAGCACTAGTATCTATCGAAAGTAAACTTATTGCTTTATCTTCATGATTGATTTATTTATTGATAATCGATTCATGGATATTCGATAGTTTAATTGGCAATCTTAGAATTTTGCTTCATTATATTGTTGTAACATATTGTGTTGTGCCTGTAATAATGTATTGTACTGCTATTGCGGCTATCAGTAATGCCATAATTCGTGCAATTACAATTGCTCCTGTGTTACCTAAAAATCGGTAAACTTGATTTATATATCTAAGAATAATCCATGTGGCTGCAAGTACAATTAAAACTGATAGAACAGTTACATAAACATTGTACGTTTGAAGGTTTAGTATCGTAGTAGTAATTGCACCCGGACCTACAAGAAGCGGCATAGCAATAGGGACCGCACCCAAACTTTCAGGTGCTTGTTCTTCTGCACCATGCAAACTTCCTGAAATTAAAATTCTAATTGCAATAATTAAAAGTAATATTCCACCGGCAATTTGAAAACTAAAAATTGATACACCAAATAAATTAAAAATCTCTTGACCTGCAAAAGCAAAAATTAACAGTAAAACAATACTAACTAGTATGGCAGTGTTGAAGATTTTCTGTCTTTGCTTATCAGTAACGATTTGGGTTAATCCCATAAAAATTGGGATGTTACCGAATGGATCCACAATTATAAAAAGTACTAGAGCTGCCTTTGCGACGTTAAAAATAAAATCCACAGGATCCATAATAGATCTCACCTAAGTAGTGAAAAGAAAATCAAAATAAAAACTTGACTAATTCAATTAAAGAACGCTTATTCCATGTCTGCTTGGTGCTGTCAAGATACAATCACATACGCTTAAAGCAGTAAAAAAGATAAAAGTACTTATGTTTTTTAGGAGGTGAAGGTATGGCTGAAAATAAAGACATGTCTATAAATATATCAGGTTCTGATTCTGAGAAACAAATTAACCTGAATGAACAAATTCAAAAGATAAGTTCTACTGTGGCCGAATATAAAGATAAATTGGTCACTACTTTCAAAGGCATGGATGTAGCAGTGAAAGATTGGAATTTTTCTGTTGGAAAAACGGATGATCAATATAACATTGAAGTAGTGGTTAAGCTAAACATTAAACCGAAACAGGCAGTTTAGACGCAAAGTGCAGTTGCCGAATTCAATAACTAAGTATCTAACAGTACGTAAGTCTTTTTTATTTATGATTTTAGGCTTATTTGCTTTCTTTTTTTACCTGTATTTTTTCATAGGAATAGACCAAATCTTAGATCGGAAGAGCACACGTCTGAACTCCAGTCACGAGATTCCATC
>CAYSWL010000085.1:0-10279 GCA_964434745.1 uncultured Candidatus Bathyarchaeia archaeon
TTACAAACCTAAGGATAGCAACTATTGATGCAAGTAATTCTTGCCCTCTATTTAGGGACTATACCATTAAATTGTGCTTGTTTATAGGGTATTGTAGATTGTGCGATTAAATCGCATTTCAATAGAGTTTTGATTTTTGGGTTTTTCATTTCTTATTACATCCTTTTTACATGGTTTACCATTGGTCTGGGAAATCTTCGGATTCATCTATTTCTTGTTCACTTTCTGAACGCCAATCTTCACTGTCTGGGTCTGGTTCTGATATGGTATTGTTTAAGGTTCTGGTTTTTGCTTTGAATGTTTTTGCATAAAGTTCTTGCTCTGTTGGTGACGGGTCTATTTGTGGTGTTAGCGTAACTAAGCCTATAACAGTGTTCATTATTGTAGTTAACTTGTTTTTCTTTTTGATTTGTAGTTGTGGTTTACATGGTTGTGGTTTTGGCTTTATCTGATATGGTTTTCCTTGCTGTATAAACTTGGGGAATTCGGTTATTTCGTCTGTAGCGGTATATAGAAAGCTTCCACGTTCCAGCGTCAATATGTCTTTTTTGTGCTTTGAGTGCCTAAGCAGTGAACGCACTTTTAGTTCATAGTCATCTAATGACACTTGCCCAATTAGTAAGCGTGTTCTACCTCTGATTTTGGTATTCAAGTCTTGGAGTCTTTGAGAAGCTAAAACAAAATGAAGGTCCAAGTTTCGTGCTATGCTAAAGATTTTTCTTAGACGGTTAAAGATTTTTTTGCTAATTGTTGAGCTGTCAAAAACGTTTTGGCTTTCTTCAATTACGAAAACTATTCTTTCTGTTTTGCTATAGCCTTTGAACTTTCGTAAGTAGTGCTTGCGGTAAAAGTATTGAACTATCGAGTAGATGAAGAATGCACTTCTTTCTATGTCGCTTATTTGCATTGTGAAAATTAGGTCTTTGTTGTTTTCCAAGGCTTCTTTTATCTCATTGCCACGTTTTACGCTGTAGTCTCGGTCATGTCTTAAAAAATAGTCTTCCATATCTATTGTGTGGCTGGTTTCTGTTACATCATTGTCTTTAACGATAAAGTAGGGTATGGCACTGAATTCTAAGCAGAACTTTGGGAAATCTTCAAAGACTATTACCCTTGTATCGGGCAAGTTTTTGAACTGTTCAGCTAACACCATTAAAGCGTTGGTTTTTCCTACTCCTTTGTTAGCAATTAGAAGCATGTCACCGTAGCGGATTACGTCATCAACGAGTGTTTTTAGTTCTTCATTGTTTTGTTGCTTTTCTGTTTGCACCGCATTTTCCATTTGAAACACCATGCTTTAATGGATTTGGCGCGAATAAAAAGGCAATCTTCGAAGCCCTTCGACAAAAAGGGGCTAAAAATGAGCCTTTTAGGGCAGTTGGTGGTTTTTAAATCTACATATAAGGCTTTTTGCCTAAAATTATTTGGCTTTAGAAAAAACAACCACATAACAATATCTTCTACTTTGTCCAATCTGAAGTTTATTGAATCATAATAAACTTGGTTATTCATACCTTTTTAAACATTAAAACTGATTGACAGGATTATTTTTATCAAGAATTTTTTTTTAAATTGTTTTAATTTTTAACAATATTTTTGTAATAAATCATTATAATAAAACTCAAGGGGGTGGGGGGGTACTTTTGCTTTTTTGGATATAATTTATGTAATTTATTATTACCTTGGCTGCAAGTGTTTTGCAGTCATTAAATTCTTCTTGTGTTATAACAACTTCTTTTAATGATGCATGCGCACTAAACTCATTACGTAACCTAACTATACTTGGAATTTCACATTCAAAATCTGTTTCCAATTCTTCACAAGTAAATTGAATTAACCTTTTCGGAGTCCTTAAGTCTTTTAGTTCAAAATCTGTTAAATCTTTAAGCAATGTATCTGTTAATTGTTTATTAATTTCATCATCAAACGCTTTTCTAAAGTCATGACTAACAAGTTCAATACTTTTATAGAAATTTAAAAAAGCTTCAGACTGCGAATCTGCTTGGTTAAAGTAACATCCTTTTGTAAAATATTTTATTGCCTTTTCCGCTCTTTTTCTTGGAAGTTGTTGCTCTGAAATCCTATCAAGTATATCTATTGATTTTCTTGTTTCTTTTAGATGGTCTTCATGTAAAGGCAAAAGTCTAAGTCTTCGGAAAAGCAAAGGCATAGTGCTAATAAAAGGCTCTTCGCCAGAAATCTGGTCGATAGTAAGACCAACAAGTTCATAGTAAATTCCACTATAAACTATAGCAACATTTAGTACTTGCTGAATTCTTGCAATTCCTTTTTGCTTTGCCTCTTCATTACTATTTGCGGAGACAATCGTAGAAATAAAATATTGATTACGTTCTTTATCAAAACTAACCTGGCAATCAGCAATTTTTTGTCCTGATTGCATTTCATGAAATGTCTTTAGATACGCTCTTACGTTATATTGGTTTAAACTCATTTCCACTCGCTCAATCACATATTAGGTTAGCTTAAGAAAAGGCTTGGTTGAAGACAAAATGCTTTGGATTCCAAACATAAAATAATTCGAAAGGTGTTGTTGACACCGCAGTATTTTTAGGGTGCGCAATATCGAAAGATACACTTGCATGAGAAGTAATGCTGAATGAAGAAACACCACTTTCTGGAATAATGCTAACAATTGCCCAAAGCGTTAAACCTTGTCCTGCGGTTATGGTCATATTTGATATGGTGACAGTTGTATCATCATAACAACAAAATCTTGGAAGTGAATTACTTGTAACACTTGGGATTGAGACTTTTTGAATCGTTGCATTAACGGCACTGATGATTGAAGTTGGTACAGCATTAGCACCCCCAGCGTTTTTAAGATATAGGCTAACCTCCAGAGGAAGATTTGGATACGTATTTTCATCTGCGGATAAACTATACTGAACTATTGCATAATCATTGTAAGCATCATCTACAAAGCTTGTTGCTATAAGCACTATAACAGCTATCGCTACAGCTATTCCAATTTTTTTTACTGCGCGCATCCCTTGCTCCCTTGTTTAATGATATTTACAATCCAGTTCTTAAAAATTGCCCTTTTTAGTGTTTTGCTTATTTTATCTCTGTATTTTATGCATTAATGAATTCAAAAAGTATCCATTCGGGCTTCAGGTAACTACTGATTAAGACTTACATTAATCAAGCCAACTTTTGCTTCAATCTGCATTGGCAGAATTGAGGCACTTAGGAAAGGATAACGGCTCTTATTTTGCTCCTTGTGCTCAATAATGTTTACCCCCGATGATATAATTTTTACAAATAGCCATATGTCGTTAGACTTTCGCGTTATTTTTAATAGTCGTTCTTGCTCAAGGTAGGATATATTAAAATCAATCAGGCTATCTGCAATCTTTAATGCATCTAATAACTGCTTTCTGCTAATTTCTGGATTGTTGGGGGCTGTTTCAGCGTTTTTGTATAATACAGTTAAGATTGAATGCCTTATTTCATCATGGTAAGGCACTTTGTTATCGGCTTTTTTTGCTTTTTTATCTAACAATTTTTCTGTTAAGCCAAACTGTACAAACAGTTTTTTAACTGCAATAGGACTAAAAACCCACATGCCAAGTAAAATTAAAGGTATAATTCCAAAAACAAAAAGAAAAAAAACCCCTGAAGCATATAATGCTAAAAAAAGAATGCCAGACATTAGACCTGTTGCGGTTGCATGAACAATAGGTTGTAACATCTCTGTAAGCCAAACCAGAATGAACAAATCAAAACTAAAGATTAGGCAAATGAGGTATTTTTTCAAGATTTGATTCATTATTTCCCCATCACTTACTGCCGTGTTTTGCGGTTTTAAGTTTTTTTGTCTTTACCTTTTCCGTTGCCACCAGTGCTTTTTTGTGGCAGTTGCTTTCTCAAGTTGTGCTATTTTCTTTTCTTTTTCAAGCAGTCTTTTGCCATTAAAATAGTAATCATTAAGAATTTCATTTATCTCACCTTGAGAATTAGCCGATTTTAACTTTTCACAGTATATTCTATTTGAATAAACTTCTGTAGGAACAGTAAAAGCACGTCCAAATCCGTTAGTATAAGTTGTTTTGCTCTTTTTTGAAATCAAAATTTCTAATGAACTTCTCGAAGAACCATACATTATCATCCTGTCAATTTTTTCCTGAATCACTTGGTCTTGTATTTTCTTTTGTCTATTATTTTCTTCAATAGTATTTCTTAGATAAACTAAATCAGCATGCCCGTCTTTACGTTCATATTCTGCATAAAATAGTGCTTTGATTTCTGGATTGCCTTGAACGTCAAAAACAGTGTCCCAATCTACAAAATAAGGAAACTTGGGTTTAAGATGAATATCACAGAACCATTTTTTACATATTGGGCAGTGGCTAACTTTTTTCTGTGAAGAATCCCTAATCTTTGTCGAGCATTCATAGCATATGCCCATCTGAAAGTCTTGAGGTTCTATTACGTGCCCCTCTTTTAGGTTAGCCATTTAGCTTTTAGTTTTTTCGCTTTCTTAATTAATAAACATTGGAGCTGATATCAAATTGATAGAGTTTAAGCCTAATATTTAGAAACAGGTTTTGTCATAGTCCAAAAAGTAATATTTTTACTATTATCGTAGCAATTGTAAAGAATGTAATTGAGAATTCAAAGTTAAAAATCGGAATATTAAATGCAATTTTTTTAAGTAAATCACCAGTAAATGCTTCTACAAATGAACCTGCAACAATAGAAAGAACTGCGCCTGTAAAGGCACTAACTAACCATTGAATTATCCTGTTGGTTAAAGTTGGGGGTACATTAAAGAAAGCTCCAAACAAAGCGACCAATATAATTCCAAAAAGTATTAGCTTGAGCTTGTCACCATCTTTATCGTTCATTCTGCCTCACATCTACGGCTTCAATATTTTATAATAAATAACTAATCCTATGACCAAGAGTAACGATTCTAATAACGTATTGCCTCCGCAAAGGTCACCAATTATAGAAATCATAAATGGATTAACAAAATAGGCACAAATAAAAGTAGCTAATAAGCCAATTGTCAACGAGAATGAACGGCTTACGAATCGTCCATTGTTTGGGTTTCGCTCTCGTCCACCTTTGTTAACAACAAATCGTCTAAATATTAAAGTGACTGGAAAAAAGGACCAAATCAATGCAACAATCTCAATTAACGTAAACATTTCTGTGGTTTTTTATTTTATAAAAATGATAGATGTGTATTTAAGGCATTCTAACAAATATTTTTATAAAATAAATATTGATATTTCGTTACATATACACGTATTATTAGTATTGTTGTTATTGTAGTTATTATTTTATTGTAGTTGTTAACGTAGTATAATGTAGTTAATAGTATGATAGTAGTATTATATAGAATATCCTGTAATAAAAAACGGGCTGTTTTAATTTATTTAATAAGTATATTAGTTGCGGTATTGCCATTATTTGTATTGAATGTTCCTTCGCTACTGCTTGAACTGAGGGGGGACTGAAATTTTCTGGTCTATTCGTTAGGACTATCCAAAGAATTTTTTCTGCTGGTTTTGGGCAATCTTTGAAGCGGGGAAATCTGCATTTCATAAACCACCTTTTTCTGTACTTGTAAGGTTTGCTGCAAAAACTTGCTTCAACATATAACTCGTAATCGCCCACTTTTAGCTTGAAATCTACACCTTTTGCCTTTGCGCATGACCATAAATATTCGTCTTCTGAATTATGATAAGTAATGTATTCACCTAAGCCAGCTTCCTCAAGTTCAACCAAGACCTCTTTAATTTCATAATCATGACCCATCTGGTCATATTTGCCAAGTCTGTAAGATGCAACTAAAGCAACATAGTCTTCTATTGCTTGTTGGTTGGGTTTGAGTTTTTTTATTTGGTATTTTATTCTTCTTTGCTTTAAGATGGTAGAGTGGTTTTTGTAATAATATTTCATTTGAGTATTTTTCATTTTTTATACCTGATAAAAAAGCGAGGGCATTTTGTCTTAATCCGTGGATTTGCATATTTTTAGCATGTGAGATTGGCAGCATTCGGTATGATAGATTCTACCGTAGAAGCTTTCTGATTGTATACATTCTTCGCCTTCGCTGATAGGCTCTCCACACTTTGAACACGTGTGGTCTTTTCTTGCAATCACTAATCGCATTTTTCATGTTTCTCCTAATTTGAACAACAAAGCAGTTTAGCCTAAGCTTCGCTGTTCCTGAAAAAACCGCTTTACCTTGCAAATGTGATTAGGAGGAACGCTTGCATTTTATTTCAATAAATTAATTTGCTATCGTGCTTTTAAATATGCTGGTTTGGCTGCCATAAGCGAAATCCAGTGCTATCTATTTCCGAATATTTTACATGTTTCACACTAATAATTGCGATTATAACAGTTTTTGTTATGTTTTGGCATAAAATTTATATACTGATTTGCACTGTTTTCAGTGCAAATATATAAAGGTTGCGATTTTTATGGAACAAAAGGACACAGAAATCAAAGGGGCGTTTTCAACCCTTCAAATACCACGCCCAACAAAAGAACAAATTGAATTTTTAGCCAAAACACTGGGTAAATCCCAAACTCAATTTCTCAAAGAACTAATTTATCAAATGTACGTTTTAGGCGTAAGCTACAAGACGGCAAATGTCTCTTATGATTCACGCATAACAACTGGCGAGTTAACAGTTACTTTCTCTGGGAATTCTCGACTGATACATGGTCATTTTAAACGTAACGGGTCCATGACCGATGCTGAAGCTTCAGCAAAAATCGAAAATGAAATAGAAAATGCATTTAGCAAACCAGAGGAGCTGAAATCTTAATGGAGGCAAGTGAACAAACTCCAAATGCAAATTCCGCCAAAGGGCAAAAAATGGACATATCCGTATCTGTAGATACAGGGCAAATCAAAGACCTTATCAGCGAAAATGAACGCTTAAAGCAAGAATTAGAAACCTTCAAAGCAGCACAATCAACAGAAGAAACCCAGAACCATAAAGGCAGTGCTGGATGTGTTAGCCTCCCCGAATCTCAAGCAAGAAAAGAACAAATCCACCAAGAAAAAGGCTACGATTCAATTCTTGAAATGTGCTCTGACCTAAAAATGAACAACGACCCAAGATTTGATGCTCTATTAAAGAAAAGCTTGGCTGGATTAAAAGAGTCCAACCAAACTGTTTGTGCTGAAGTGTCAAATAAGAGCCTAATTGCTGATTACCTTGAAAGGCAAAATGCCCGAATGCGAACACAAATTTTTAGGAGCAATTAACTATGACAAAAGAAAGAACCAAGGTTTCATCATCAGAACGCATTGTGTATCGCAGCAGTGAATACATGGTTCAAAGAAAAACCAAAACATGTGTTCTCGATAAAGATTTCCTAATTTGGAACCCAAAAAGCGAAAACGTTGAATACTTGCCACTTAGCATTGCCCGCCCGCACATGGTTAAATCATTAGAAAAAACAGCAGTAATATTGAGAGAGACCACAGATTTGCGGACACTCAAAAATATTTCTGGTTACTTTAAAATTAAATTGCGCTTCACATTATTGCCACAATACCAAGAGCATTGCTTCTTAACTGAAGCAAAATTTGGCACAATAGCCCTCACAGACTTTTCACAGAACGGAAGTTGCAGACTTGTAAGCATGAAAAGTCGCTATTGCAAAGTTGAAAAATTATCTGAAGAACGCATTTCGGAACAAGAAGCAAAACAGCTTATTTTAAGTGGAAGTCGGCAATATTCAGAAAATCCTGCTAATGGTGAATTGAGCTTGGAGCTAAATATAAGCTAACAACAAAGGGGAATTTCAATGATGAGACACCTTCACCTTAGCCATAAAATCTTGCCTTGTTTCTGAGGGATTCCCTTCAATAAGAGATGATAGGAAAATGGGCTTCTATTTGGATTTACGAGATTATCTTAATGGTCAGGTTGATTCCATGATTTCTTTTAACTCAAGGGAGCATGTGAGTTCTGAAAATTACTTCAACAAAAGATGCAAAGTGATGGCTAAAAACTTAGAAGAAACAAACTGGATAGAATACTGGTCAAAAAATAGTTCTTTACATGCACCTAACCATGAAGATAAATTAGAACTATCTCAAACTTGCAATGGTTCAAAAACGTTAGCCGATTATTCGCTGTCTAACATTATTGTTTGCCTTTGCTATAGTCTCAAAGTACTAATAGATGTAGATAAAGAAAAAAGCATTCAAGCAAAATACCTTAACAAATTCTTCAAAATGGCAAAAGCAGAAAATAACAAACGCCCAAACATGCCACACATACCAGAAAACATAGACGAATTCCAAGAACATCTGCAAAACAAAAAGCAATACATTAACCAAGAGCAGCTTATTGAGCAAGCACGAATCACAGGCAAATTTTGCCCATATTGCCAAAGTACTCACATAATTTCTTATGGCGATAAGTGGAAATGTATCACATGCGAAAAATACATTCGCAAACATTAACCAGCCAACCAACATTTTATAATATACTGGTTGGTAAAATTCAGGTTACTCAGTAATATGTGGAGTACACCCTATATCGAAAAAGCCAAAATTCAAGCCGTAGGGGAGTTTACGGTTAATTTCAGGCATGTTTTTTATTTAAACTTCTTTTAAGAACCGTTTTTTTCGAAATCTGATTGTGCAAAATTATGGCGCATGAACGTATATCCTAATAGAGAGGGTACAATAAAATCGTATATTCCTATAGATTAGCCCACAAAGGCAGCAAACAACAACCAACCAACAGAATAAGAGAACAAAAAAGAAAAGGTATGCTTTTTACTGAGAAATAAAGAAGAAAAGTTAGGGCTTTTATTTTTCGTTTTCTTCTTCTGTATGTTTATTCATGAAATCTATTAGCATCTTTACTTTTTCAGCTAACTTAGCTTCAAACTTGCCTTCTAACTCGTCTATTTTGTTTTGTTGCTTAGTGATTATTTCTGTTAGCATTTGGGTTTTCTGGTCTACTTCAGCTTTAAGTTTCTTTAGGTCTTCTCTGCTCTGAATCCCGTTAATGCTTAGAAATTCAAATGCTGCAATGTAGGCTTCTTTGATTGTTTCTTCATCATACCCATAATGTGACCTTGCACCACTGCGTTGATGTCCCATTAGCAAGTCTTTAACTTCTTGAGGCTGAATTTTTGCCCTAAGCAATGCAGAGTTATAGAAGCTTCGCAAAGATTTAGTTTTGAATTCTTTTGCTTTTTCAGCTCCAAAGGTCTTTATTGCTAAGGTTTTCATTGCTTGATTAATTCTACGAGTCTCTATGTTGCCTATGCCTTTGTCTTTTGTTTGGCTAACAAAAATGTAGCCTTCTTTTGGATTTCCCCTTTCGCTTAACATTGCACGTATATCGTGAAGTGCTTCAAAGCTTATGCATGTAGCTTGGATTTCACCAGTTTTTTCTCTTGGTTTTTCTATAACGTAGTGTTCATTTACGGGTAAATCGTAAAGGTCTTTTATGTCTTCAATGCGTAGCTCTGAAACGTCAACTTCGCTAAAACCGCTTTGAGCTAAAACTAACAGTAAGCATTTGTCTCTTAGGTTTGCATGTCCATACATGCGTTTAACATCATCTTGCGTTAGTCGCCATCTTTGGATTACTCTGGTTTCAAGTGTGCTGTTCCAGTCTCCACGTCTAAGGCAAAGTTTGCCAACTGTGCGCCCAAAAAAGGAAGCTACAGTTCGAAGTTTTGTTCTAATGCTAAGTGGGCTAAGCTTACCTTGAGCTTCCAAAAACGCTTTATATTCTCTAAATTTGACTTCAAAGAATTGGCGTTCACTTAAGTCTGTTGAAGTTAAGTCATGCATTCTTTTCTGTATTTGTTCTGTTGGAGTCATGCCTACAAATGTGTTCCAATCCACTATGTCAGGAAGGTAGTTTTCTTTAGTTCGTTGACTTAGACCAGCTAACCAGCGTTGAACGTATTGGTCATTTAGCAAGTCAGCGTTAGCCATGTTTAAGCACTCCCTAAAGTAATGCCACATGCCTTAAAGAATTTTTCAGAGCTAAAGCGTTCATTGTCTTCTTCGAATAGCTTTGCTAAGTCTTGGGCTATTTGATATTTTGTTTGTGCATTGCTTTCCTTTAGAAGTTTAGCTATGGCTACAAAGTGTTGCTTAGTAAACATAGCTTCTCACTCCCAGTTTAGCCCCTAAGAACTGTGTCATTAAATGGCAAAAATCCACAAAAAGATATGCACTATAAAATATGCATATCCATTTAGAGGTCTTTTAGCCGGCGACTTTTAGCTCTTGAAAGTGGAAAAGGTTGAC
>CAYSWL010000086.1:0-10269 GCA_964434745.1 uncultured Candidatus Bathyarchaeia archaeon
CAAAAAGGGCTTTATTTAGGAGAAAATAAAATGAATTGTACAATTCTTACAGTAGTTTTGGTATTTTCAATTTTGATGAGTTTTTCTTTTTCAGTTACAGCACAAGCTAACTCTACTTTTACCACGTTTAGAAGTGGCGTCAATTATTTAAGCTCAAGTAATCGTTTTTATCAAGCAGATTCTATTACTGAAGCTGATTTTGCTTTCTTCAAAGACAATGGTATAACTGACTTGAGCATACGTATTTTTTGGAGATCTATAACTGAAGACCCAAACGTCATTGACAATTACAAGCGTCTTTTAGGCGTAGCTGATAAATATGGATTAAATGTGCAATTAGACTTCTGGACCCGGTTTACTGATGATTCTGATTGGGCAAGACCTGAATTTTTAACTTCCATATTTCAGATAATCCGTGACCCTGATGTGAAATTGCAGTGGCTAGACTTTGTTGCCGATACGATGCACGAGCTAAAACAGTTTAACTGCATAAAGAGTTGGACTATGATGAATGAGCCTTTCATAAAAGAATCGAACGATACAGCACTTTTCTATGACTGCTGGAGTCAGCAAAGAGAATTAATAAAAAGCATTGATAGCCGTCCTTTATCTATTCGTTTTTCGTTAGGTGATAGCCCTTGGAGCGGGGATTTTTCAAAAACTGAAGTATTCAAAGTATGTGATTATATAGCTATAAACGAGTATCTTGACCCGTCAAATTCTAGCTATACCCGTTATTCTAGTACTTGGGGCATGTTTAACGAATGTGTTTTAGACTGCACTAAGGCGAGTAAGCAATTAGTAATTAGCGAGTTTGGAAGCGATACTGGCGATGATGAAGCAAAACGTCTCTGGTATGAACGCAGCCTTGAACTTTTTAGAGAAAAAGGTATACCGCAAGCTTATGCTTGGTGTTGGCAGACAACAAATCCTACCACAGAAAGATTCAATATTTATCCTGGAACTCCAGCTTTCTTTGAACTCTCTGAAGCAGCAGGCCAAAACGTGAGCTCGCCTAGCCTAAATGTGAATATTGATACTAACAGAAATAGATACACTAAGTGGTCTTATGTTTGCGTTACAGTTACAGCCACTGACAGAATAAGTTTAATTCCATTGAAAGATGCTACCATTAACTTGGTAGTTTATGATACTCATGGTCGTATTACGTGGATCGCGACAGCCACAACTGACCAATACGGAGCTGCCCAATTTGTATACACGCTAATCTTTAATGCACAAATGGGAACTTACCAAATTGTCGCCTCTGTTATACTTGCAGGGTACCAACCGGAAATTATGCAGAAAACCTTCTTCAGTATAGGTTAGGCATTCGGCAGTTCATGTTTTATTCTAAAATAATCAGCCTCATTGTTCTGCTCTATTGCAGCCTTCTTCTTCTGCATTTTGATTTGTAAAGAGTATTTAGGTGCTGTTTGACTGACTTTTGATTTTACAAATTGTTTGCTAGTTATTGTTAGTTAAAAGCGATTTTTTGGTGATTATGATAATTGTAAATATTATTGTGATAAGTGCTGTTAGTATTATCCCGGTTGGAATTTCTGGAATTGTTGTTGTAGGTGTAGGGGTTGTGTTTGATTGTGTGGTTGGGTTAACTGCTATTGTGGGCGTAGCGCTTAAGGTGGGTGTGGGTAAAAGTGTGGCCGTCGGTGATTGAGTTGGATTTGCTATATATGGTTGAGGATTTGCTCCATACGAGTAGTTTTGGGCAGTTATTAGAGGATAGCGATCTATAGCAATTCCTAAGGTTGTATTTCCTTGCTTACGGGTACCATTTGCATAATCGCTTTCCCATGTGACAATGTGTTCAATTAGGTATTCAGTGTTTCCAATTTTAGAGTTGGTGATTTGTGAAGCGTTTGGATATTTTGATAAGTAGTCATGGTAATAGTTGCCAACTGTACCATTGTCCCAAATCCCTGCAGGGCTAATAGTTGGTGCGCTCGAAGCGAACGGTCCTCCAAAGGGAATATTGAGAAGTTTGGTATTGTTTATAAAATTGTTAAGGTATAATTTGTGTAGTCCTGTTTCAGTAATGTCTGCATTTTGTGTCCCAAGAGTCAATACAGCAGTGTTGTCAGTTACTTTGTTTTTAGTGATACTTGTTCCGTTACTATTAACTACGTCAAAAGCCCAAAAGTTGCTAAATATGTGGTTTAGAGTTATTAGAATATTATCGCCATCTATTTGTAGTGCCCCGCTAACTACTTTGATTGCAATATTACTATCTGAAATGCTATTTTGACTGACCACATAATCGCAGGCATATATTGTAATACCCTGATTGTTATTTTTGAATACATTATTTGTTATTGTATTATTGTTGTATGCGCCGTAAATTCCAGTTGCCCAACCTGATATGCGAAAGTTGGTAACTGTAACATTACTAGCCATCAAAGTAATTGCAATATTATCTTGGCTAGCGTCTGGTCCTTGTATGCTATGATTGGCGCCATCTACAATAATATCTCCTTTTTTAACATAAATTGAACAATTCACATTTGACGTAACAACATAGGTATCTTCTACTTTGTATAATACGTCAGTTACAGGGTCAATACTTCCATCAGGATTGATAGTTATTATTAAAGGCTGTATCTCTACAGCTTTTACCTCTGCACATAAGCAAAGCAGTAATACAGCTATTATTGCTGTAGCTAAAATCGTTTTCACAACCACACCAATTACAATATATGAACTTGTATCCTTTAGCTATCATCCTGGAACAATTTGTTCCTTTAAAGGAACAGTGACATCTTTACTGCCTAAAATAAGCAAACACTTTTTCGGTGCTTTCAATATTAGCATAAAACAATTATTAGCTTTAATTTTATTTTTATTTTGTTTATGTTTTCTATAAAAATAATTTATCGTGCTTATCGTTATAGTAATTTAGTAATAGTTGATAAATTGGGTTGTGATTGATATTGAAACCTCGTAAGGCTGTTTTTTATTGCTGGTTTTTGGGTTTTTTCTTATTTCTTATTTTGTTGTAAAACACAAAAATTATGCTTGATGCAAATAGAATTAAGCTCAATGAAGCGAAAAGCCCTGTATATTGTAGTGTTGTTGCAAGAATGATTCCGCTGATGACCGGACCAAGAGTTTGACCAATGTCCATAGTTGTATATAAAAAGCCCATAGATGAACCTATCAAGTTTGCTGGTGCTAATTCGCTCATAAATGGTGCTGTGGATGAGACTACCATAGCAAAGCCCAATCCATAACCGATGGCAATTAGCAGTAGGTATATGAAGTGTATTGTGAATGGAATTGTAAGCAGTAGCACTGCGCTAAGGAGAGAACCTGCAAAAATAGGTGTAATTCGTCCTTTTTTGTCAGATAGTACTCCAAATATTGGTCTGGTAATAATTATAGTGGCTATCTGTGCAGTTAGAATTACTCCTGCTATGAAGGCATCTAACTTTGCAACTTCAATAATGTATCCTACTATGAAGAACTCAAAAGCTCCAAACGTGTAATATTGGCTTGCCTGAACAAGGCTTACAATTATTACGTTTCGATTTTTAACAATTTTGCGCCAGCCTTGAAACATTTGCAACATAGTTATGCGTACGTCAATTTTTTTCGTGTATGATTTTTTGGTTTTTTCGCGTAGAAAAAATGTGAGTATAAAAGTTGTAGTGCCTGCGATGCCTACTGCCAAGTAGAGCGTATTGTAGCCAAAGTTTGTTAACGCTAAAATTGACCCGCCAAGTATAGGTGCTGCTACTCTTCCAATACCAGTTGCTGAATTAAGTAATGAAATCCGTTCGCCACGTTTAGATGGGTAGCGCTCAGCGATCAAAGTTTCTGTCACAGGTACAAAAGTAGCAGTTGCAAAACCATGGAAAAAGCGAACTATTGCTAGTTGCCACCATGTTCCAACAAGTAAGTATAGAAACGGAGCAGAAGCAAAGATAAATGCTGAGACTAAAAGAACCTTGCGACGACCAATTATGTCTGATAGGGATGCTGCAGGTAAACTGATTAGTATTCCTGGTATTGTGGAAGCTGCTGCAACAAAACCTATCAAATCATTAGGTGTTCCTAGGCTGGTGGCAAACGGGTTTAGAACAGGGCTTTTTGACATTGTTGAACTTAAAATTGCAAAAACTCCAATGATGCATAGCAGTAAAAAATAATGATTATCTGCAAAGCTTTTTTGAAGCTGCATTCTTCATCAACTACTTGTCTATCATTAGCCTGTACTAATTTGACTTTTGTATGTCATATACGATGATAAGTTAAGTTCTGGTAAATTTAAAGAAATACTTTTAAATTACTCAAAGTTCCAAGTTGACGAATAAAATTAGTTCCGATGATTTATCGATGAGACATGTTATTGAAATTAATCAATTGACCAAGATGTATGGTTCTCTTGCAGCAGTCGATAAACTTGATTTGACTGTTGATGCTGGAGAAATTTTCGGGTTATTAGGTCCTAACGGAGCAGGTAAAACTACCACTTTAAGCATGCTTTGTACCATTTTAAAGCCAACTTCAGGTTCTGCTAAAGTTGGTGGTTTTGATATAGTTAAAGAAGCAAACCAAGTACGGCGATCGATAGGCATAGTCTTTCAGGATCCGAGCATAGACGATAGGCTTACTGGAAGAGAGAACTTGTATATGCATGCGAACCTTTATGGTGTACCATCAAGTGAACAGAAAAGCCGAATTGAAAGTGTCCTTAAATTAGTAGAGTTGGAAGATAGGGCAGATTGTCTTTTGCGAACATATTCTGGTGGTATGCGTCGTCGGCTTGAACTTGGGCGGGGTTTGATTCACTATCCGAAAGTACTATTTCTAGATGAGCCCACAGTAGGGCTTGATCCTCAGACCCGTGACCACATATGGAATTATATTAAAGAACTTAAAGAATCTAACGACATAACTGTCGTTTTAACTACTCATTATATGGATGAAGCCGATCGTCTAAGTGATCGTATAGGAATAATTGATCATGGTAAACTGATCGCACTTGATACACCTCTTAAGCTTAAAGAAACCTTAGAAGGCGATGTAATTTCTATTAAAGCCGCTAAACTTGACGAGTTAACAGCTTTGATTGCAGAAAAACTTGGCATTATGAAATGCCAAATAGTTGATGGTACGCTGGAAATTAAGGTTCATGGTGGAAAAACCATGATGCCTCGAATAATGGAAATTGCCACACAAAATAACATAGTTGTTGAATCTCTTCAAATCCGAGAGCCAAACTTAGAGGATGTTTTCTTACACTATACTGGAAGAATGATCCGTTCAGATAACACAAGAGAGTTGCAAGGTATGTCTGCAATGCAGCGGAGGTCAATAAGATGAGCGAACTACGCGGATTCTACACCCTTTGCCTAAGAGAATTTAAGCGTTACTTGCGTGATAGAATTAGAATAATAAGTAGCTTCTTTCAGCCACTGCTCTGGCTAGTAATATTTGGTATCGGTATTGGTTCAGCATTGGGCGGTGGATATTTAGTTCCAGGTATAACATACCAAGAACTCATATTCCCCGGCATTGTCGGCCAAACCCTGCTAATGACCGCCATGTTCATAGGCATATCTGTAATTTGGGATCGCGAATTCGGATTCATGAAAGAAATCCTAGTAGCACCAGTTTCCCGTATGACCGTATTTTTAGGTAAAATGGTTGGAGACAGTATTAGCACTTTAGTTCAGGGTATAATTGTGCTATTTCTAGGGCTAGCTATAGGAGTTAACTTGACCCCGGCTTCGTTTATAGCTACAATTCCAGTAATGCTGCTTATCACTTTTGGATTAGTTAGCGTCGGTTTAGTTGTTGCTAGCTTTATGAATAGCTTAGAAAGCTTTGGTGCTGTCCAGAGCTTTGTGAATCTGCCAATGTTCTTTTTAAGCGGGGCACTGTTTCCAATAAGCACCTTGCCTGACTGGCTAAAAACAATAGCCTATGTAAACCCGTTAAGTTATGGCGTAGATGCTTTAAGACATGTAACATTAGGTGATGTGTGGACAACTCAACTTCAGCTTCAGCCATTAGCTGTAGACCTAGCAGTAATTGTCGTATTTGACATCATCATGATAGCTGTGGGAACTTGGACATTTAAACGGATGAAATAGCCCCATTATGGAGCTGGCAAACATAAGACCTAAAGTCTAGTCTTATGCTTTCCTTTTTTCTAAAAACTATTCAAATGTTCAACTTACAAGCTTAATTTTGTTTGATCTTGCAATAACATAATCATACTGCTGACGATTGGAGTGTTTAAAAATAGTAATAAGATAATATTTTCAGTTAAGTTTTCTATTTATTTGTCATCTCGTTAATTTGTTGTTCCATCATGTGTCCGCGGCAGTATATTTGGGCATTTTTAACTCCTGGTACTGCTTTGGCAGCTTCTTTTATGTCCTTAGCAAGTTTGAAGGCTATTGGACAAAATGGGCTAGTAGGAATAAATTCTACTGTAATTATGCCTGGTTGTTCTTCTTTTACACTATTTATCATTTGCATTTCAGCAAAGGATTGACCTGTTTCTGGGTCGATAATTTTTCCCACTTCAAAACGAACTTTATCCTCTAGTTCGGTCAATTTTTCTCTTTACAACCTTTCCATCTTGAAAATGGTGTCTTTATCATATAAGCTTTGATTTACTGCTTTTTTCTGTTAAGTGGTAATTTTATAGTGATTTTTGTTCCTTTACCTTCTTGGCTTTCAAGAATTATTGTGCCGCCATGAGCTTCAACTAATCGTTTAGAAATTGACAATCCAAACCCCATTCCCTTTGCTTTAGTTGTAAATAGTGGTGTCCAAATATTTTTCATTGCCGCTTTAGAAATTCCAAGACCAGTATCCTTCACGACAAAGATGATTTCTTGTTTTGATTGTTTACTTTCAATTGTTAATGTTCCACCCTGAGGCATGGCGTCTAATGCATTAGTTATTATGTTTAGGAAAACTCTTTGCATCTTAGTTATGTCTACTGTAAATGTAGGGTAATTTTCAGATCTATCTATCACTGTTATGTTAGAAGGTATTTTAATAAACGGTAAAGAATTGTTAATGATGTTTTTAGGAGTAGTTTCAGATAATTCTAAATTAATTGATCTAGAGTACTCTAGCAAGTCACTAATTATTTTATTAGAGTATGCTACTGAGTCCTCAATTATTCTAAGCATCTCTTTTCCAGTTTGATCCATGTTTGCGCTGTATTTAGTTTTAATATAATATGTAGCTCCAGTTATGCTTTGTAATGGATTGCGCAGATCATGTCCTACCATGCCTGATAGTTCTTCTATAGCGGAGAGCTTTTGTGTTAATGTGTCTTTTACTGCTTCGGTTAGAAGCGTAGTTTCATCTCCGCCGAAAACTGATTTTGGCATATCACTGTTTGCGATCGTCATTTCTTTAACTGAGGTTGTTAGCTTGTGAATAGGTAATACTATTCCTTTTTCCATTACTCCCATAAATAGAATGCCAAAAATTATCCACACTATTAGAGATAATAACATGTAAAAGTTTACTGTTGCTACTCCTTGAGCGTAAATGTATCGTGTATTGGTTAATTGCATTACTGCTACAGGGTTAGAATTAAAATCTTTTACAAGCATATAGCCAGCTATGTATTTATCATCTACTGGCTTAACAACAATGGATAATTCTTCTGAAAAACTGTTTTGATTAATTAATTCACTTTCAATTATTTCATTACTGTTACTAAGTATCTTAACTGGTAATCCTAATGTGTCAGAATAAAATGAGGCTGCATTTTCGTTAAGGTATCTGCCAATAATCAATGTTCCTGCTATTGGTCCTTGTGATTGGCTTGTTAAGATATATTTAGATGCAATAATAGCTGGTTCATCGGCCAAAGTTATCGCACTTACTATTTTATCATATTTATCTGAAAAATTCCACAATTTTGGTGTTAGTAAAATTTCTTGGCTCACTTTTTCAAGAAGTGGAAGTTCTTGGTTACCTCTATAATCGTAATCTTTAGCGTATACTAATTGGCCTGAAGTATCAATAAAAATCAAAAAATTAAGTTTTAATGTAATAAACGTTGAATCAAGTAGATTTTGTTCAATGTACTCACTGTTGGTGTTTTGGACAAAATAATATGTATCATCCCAATACGCCCAATCATAAGAAGTGCCATCTAAATTTGACAACTCATTTTGTATAGTATTATTTAGCTGAATAACACGTTTGTATGTCTCTTGTTCTTCTAATGCATTAAAGCTTGGAAGAAGCAGACCAAAGCCAAAAAATGCTGTAATAGTAATTATTAAAACTGAAACAACAACTATGGTTAAGCCTATCTTCCTTCGAATTCTCATAAGAGCTCGCTCGAACGTTAAATTACATTCTCATGTTTTTGGTTTCTTAATTAGTTTATGTATTTTTCTTAACAATGTGATGTCAATATTTTGATTTTAAGCAAAATTGTTGTTGATGTAATTAGAAGAACATATTAGTGATTCTTTCTAATTTGAAAATGAAAGTAGGTGAAAAAAATTAGTGCCGATTGCGTTTTTTGTAAAATAGTTCGAAAAGAAGTTCCTGCCAGTATAGTATATGAAGACGCTTCAGTATTGGCTTTTTTAGATATCCACCCTTTAAACAAAGGACATACACTAATAATTCCTAAAGCGCATTATGAAACTATTTTCGATATACCTGAAGGCGTGCTTGCAGAAGTTTTTAAAGTTACTAAGATAGTGGCTATGGCTATTAAGAAAAGTGTTAAAGCAGATGGAATATCTATAATCCAGCAAAACGGCCGTGCTGCTAATCAAGAAATATTTCATCTACACGTGCATGCTATACCAAAATTTGAAGGCCAAAAACTAACCCGATTTATTAGCGCAAATTTTGCTAGTAGGGATAAGCTTGACCAAGTTGCAATTCAAATAAAAAAAGAATTGACTTAGAAAGAAGTCTACTCTTCACTTTGTTTTCTTACTCGTTCTTCAGCGTAGGCGTAATACTTTGTCATTTGATCTGCCATTTCTTTAAAGCATTGATCAACTTTTGCGTTTACGCTTCCTTCCTCGTAGACGCCGTTTACTTTTTTACCTGCTTTAACTCCTGTGAGAAGTTCTATGCCTTCATCGATGTTAGCTACTGAGTAAATGTGGAATTTGCCCTGTTTGACTGCGTCTACAACTTCTTCTTTTAGCATTAAGTTCTGTTCGTTGCTAGCTGGAATCATGACTCCTTGCTTGCCTGTTAAGCCTTTTGCCTTACAGACTTCGTAGAAGCCTTCAATTTTTTCATTTACTCCACCAATTGCTTGTACTTGGCCTTTCTGGTTCACTGACCCTGTAACTGCTATACTTTGCGTGATTGGTAGACCTGAAAGGTTTGATAAAATTGCATATAATTCTGTGCTTGAAGCGCTATCACCTTCTACTCCACCATAGTTTTGTTCAAAGACTAATCGTGCAGCAAGACTAAGCGGTTTATCTTTTGCATATTTTTCATTAATATATCCACTTAAAATTAGGACTCCTTTTGTATGAATTGGTCCACCCATCTTTGCTTCACGTTCAATATCTATCACGCCTTCTTTACCTAAACCAACGCTTACTGTTACCCTAGAAGGTATGCCAAATGCGAAATCTCCTAGTGCTGATACAGAAAGTCCGTTGACTTGCCCAACTTTTTCAGATTCAGTATCAATAAGCAAGAAGTTGCGATGTATCATTTCCTGAATTTTCTCTTGAATTAGCCTAGACCGGTAGATTTTTTCTTCTATGGCTTTTTTAACATGTTCTGCTGTTACGTATTCAGAGTTGCTTTGCTGAGCATAAAAGTTTGCTTCACGGGCAATGTCTGCAACATCTGAGAAGCGTGTTGAAAGTTTCATCTGATCTTCAGCTAGTCGACTGCTATACTCAATTAACTTTGCTAATCCTGAGTTTTCTAAGTGTTTGAGGTTCTCTTTTTGACATAATGTGCAGACAAAAGCCGCGTAGTTTTGCATACATTCTTCTGTCCTAGGCATAGTAGTGTCGAATTCAGCTTTAACTTTGAATAGTTCATTAAATTCTTTATCAAGCATGAATAATTGCTGGTAAATATATGGGTCTCCAATGAGAATTACTTTAGTATTAAGTGGTATGGGTTCAGGTTTTAGGCTTTTAGTGGTTAAAAAGCCATAGCGTTCTTCTAGTTCTTCAATATTGATACGTTCACTTTGCAGTGCTCTTTTTATGCCTTCATATGAGTAAGGATTACGAAGCAGTTCTTCAACTGGAATAATTAAATAGC
>CAYSWL010000087.1:0-10150 GCA_964434745.1 uncultured Candidatus Bathyarchaeia archaeon
ATCAACCAAAGCCAACTTGAACAAGCACAACTAACCCAACTCGCATACGCATTAAGACAGCAAATGCTCAAAGATTTCCAAGAAACCCCGCCTCAAAATCGTATAAATTCACGCCGAGGAAGTAATAGCCCGAGAGAGATTCGAACTCTCGTTTCGTGCTACCAAGAGATTTTTCTTTCCCGAAAGAAAACTCTCGGCAAAAGAAAGGGCGTTACTGCTGGTGTTTTGGTTTTCCATTTATGGTTTCTCCGCATCTTATATTGATGCATACTTTAATATAAGCGTATCAGTATTGGATACTTAAGTGTTAACTGATGCATACAAGACTCTTTAGTGAACGAGAAAGAAAACTTTTGAGGCAGTTCTTAGAGGCTGGTGAGGTAAAAGATGAAACCTTCAGAATGCTACGAATGAGGATAAAGAGAAATTATCCGCTTATTTCTGAGGATTATGAGTTAATTAAGAGGATAAAAGAAAAGTTGAAGGAATAGCTTCCTAAATCATATTGCCCTTAATTCTTTGGCTAATGCGTCATAAACTTTAGGCAACCAGTCATTAATTTCCGCTTGAGTGAAGCCCAAGATTTCTAATACAGCTACATCAAGTTTTAATCTTGCATCATGCCTTTTTTCTAGCTGTTCAACAATAGAAGGAAAGTGAGCATTCTTTAATTCACTAAACAAATTATCCAATCTTTTAATTTCCTTTTCAGATAACTTGTTAGAATTTAATGTAAGGAAATAGTTAAGGTCACTTTCCATTATGTCCGTAAAGCCCTCTGTTGTCTGTTCTCGTAATGTAATTAGGCATAGTAGTGATATTACACTATTTAGGAATAAAGATTGAAGTCTGCCTTCTTCTTCATCTACTCGAAGGATTTTGAAAGTATGTGGACATATGAATTTCTCATTAGAAAAGAAAGCAAAAAAGTGTGTGCTATTTGAATTTGGTCTAAATCTTCTTGCCAATGCCAGATAAGTCCCTTTATCTTCAACTTCTTTTCTAACTGAACTCCAGTTGAAGCTTTTTTTATCTGTCCACTTAGAAAACGCCAATAAAGAATCAAAACCTTCGAACTCCTCTTTAATAAAATAGTCCTTATTTTCACTAATGTAAAAACTATTAACACTCGTCAGTGTTCTTAACGCTGGAAGTAGTTTATCTTTAGAAATTTGGAATTTGAGGTTAGAGTCTTTTATAGTAACTTCTATGCTGCTTCCTTCGTCTTTTTTAAGTATAAGAAATGCTCTTTTTGTTCTATCTGTACTCGTTTCTCTAGTAATAAAGGTTAATTGAGAGAGCCCTTTTGGTGATGCATGGAACCCTTCATTAATCTTAAAAGTGCTTAGATACTTCAGTTTTGTTTTTCCTTTAGTTTTAAGCATAGTAAGGAACTGTGTAAATACTTCAATATTTTGTGCATATGATGCCCCTAGTATCGGCATAAGATTATCTTTTAGAGAGTAAATTTCATCGTAGGTTTCAAAATAAATATCAAAATCTGAATGGCTGTATACGCCTTTTTTGAATGGCACATTCCTTATTTTCTCAGCCATTTTGGAAGCATCTGCTAAACTAATTTCCTTTCTGATTGATTTCTTTAGAAAAACTACACCCACAATATCATCAGGATGAGGTTTAGTTTTTTCTGCAATAAGTAAGATATCTCTAAATTGTGCTCCTTCACTAAAAGCAACATCATTGACTGCTTTAACGATGTATCTGATTTTATAGTTCTTTAAAAGATAATTTCTTACTTCTTCAGTAGCCTTTCCTCTTCCAATGTTGATTGGTAGAACAGCACCTACTTTTCCATTATCTTTTAATGCTAAAGCTGATAGTGCAATAAAATATCCCCATAAATTGACTTGATTTCCGCACATTCTGGTTAGTATATCGTTTTCTTTTAGATTTATTCTCATATCCTCAGGCATTTTCTCTCTATCAGAAAAAGGCGGATTCATTATGATGGTTTCTACAGGTTTCAATACAAAACCTTGACCTCTGCCCATAAGTGAGACGGAACCATCTTTTCTAATTAGCATTCCACCCTCAGCTTGATCGATAGTTTTTTGAATTTCTCTAGTATAAGATGAGATCCTGTAACCATCTTCTTTGAACTTCTTAGCTTTCATTGCAGGGCATAACGATAAGGAATCTATAGTTGCTATCCTTACTATGTTAGTTTCCTGTTCAATATCCTGACTAGCCAAGTTTAAAGTAGTCATATGTGCAGCAAAAGGCATCATATCAATTCCAGTAATATCATTTTCAAGGAATTTCTTATGAGTCTCCTTGATTTTCTGAAAACCATACAGCCTTTCATATAATTGCATCTTTCTCTTATACCCTGCAACTAATAACGTACCTGATCCACAAGCTGGATCCATAATTGTCTCGTTCCATGAGCTAATAGTCAAACCTGCCAGCAAATCTGCTGCAACTGGATGTGTATAAAATGCAGCCAGAACTTTCCTTACCTCAAAAGGTATTAAATCATGAAAGAATCGTCCAGCCAAATCATGAGTTATATGTTCAACCCTTAGTACTTTTATTGCTTTTATGACTTCATTTAATGTGCTTAATACAAAAGGATTTTCTGGTATGTGTCCTAGAATATTCACTTTATAAATAGATTGATAGTCTATTTTTGTTATTTCATCAAAATATGTTTGTATTTCCCTTACTGTAGATACTTCTTGAAGTTCTGGTATGTTTCTTTTTGTTCTTTCTCTAAAGATATGATAGAATAATATTTGATTTAGAAGTAGGTAAGAAGCAAGATTAATCACTTGTTTTCTAGCTAAGTCTTTGTCTTTAATTTCACCTATGGAAGAGAATAAGTCTAGTTTATTGACTACTTCTGATGCTAATTCATCAGTACTTATCTGATAAACTATTGACGTTAAATCTTTGATGTAATTTTCAATTTGTTCTATTACAGTTTTAAAGTCTATTGTTACAGTTTCTGCAAGAATTTTTTCTTTTAATGTTCCAAAAATATTTTCAGTTGTATCCTCTAAAGCAGTAGTCCAAAACTTTGTGTAAATCCCAGCGTTTATTTTTTTATTAAGAGCTATCTGATCTAGGTGCCTTGGATCAAGTAATAATTGATTTCGGTATTTTTCAGGATAAATGAGAATAACGATATTATTTGTCCCTAGTTTTTTAGCGTAATCTGAAGCTTGAGCAACAGCTTTTAAACCAATTTCTGGTTTTCCAATTTTAACCTCAATAACAAATGATGTATTTCCTATTTTGAATAAAATATCGGGATGAACAGTAGTTACTCTTGTTTCTCCGTGAGCATCAAAGCCAATTTTTTTCAGGTACTCTATTATTGATGGATATAGTGTTCTTTCTTCAATTTTTGGAATTGCCAACTACAGTGCCCCATTCTTATTACTAGTTCAAACTATAAAAGGTCTTAACTTGTAAAAAACGTCATATTAAATACAATCAGCCATATTACTAATAAAGAAAGTAACAAAATTAATTCAATCGTAAAAAAGACTATTAAATTCAGATTTAGGTGAAAATCATGGGTGAGGATAAGTTTGCACCAAGAATAAACAATGTTAAGCAGGAAAAGATTTGCAAACGACCTTCTGAGTATAGCTTGTGGCATAGAAGTTTGGGTCGTGAATATCTTACAGCAGACTTAGACTATGTAGAATATCGAATAGGAAGGGGAATAGTAGCTCTAGTAGACGTCACTGGAGAAATGGAAGATGAAGGGCATATGTTTAACTCTAAAAAATACATTTGGGCACGTACTCAAATGCAGAGAACTATCCTATTAACTATATCAAAAGCTTTGGGAGTTCCAGCCTTTTTCGTACTCCATACAAAAGACTTGAAACTGTTTCATGTATATGATTTATCTGACACTGGGGAAAAACCTATGCGGATGACAATTGAAGAGTACACCAATTTTATCAAACGCTTATAATTCATTGAGGTGGATTACCCCTTTAATAGGCATTTGCTCATTTTATACTTGAATACGAAAAGTTCAGTGAAGGAATCAGTTAATGAATGATTGGCTAATCATACACAATCTTGTGGCTTATGAGCAACATGGAGACTTAATTGGTTGCAGAATAAAAAGATCAGGAAGACATAAACCCCGTTCCAAAAATTTTGCTGAGATTGCTATAGGTGATAAAGTTGTATATTACGCTGCCAGAAGTAAGGTCATTGTAGGAGTTTTTATAACAACATCAAAAATGAGGTTTTTTCCAGAATGGAATGCAATGGTAATTGAAGTTATGCCTAATAAAATGCCTCGAAAAGATTATTATGTTGACTTTAGGAAAGCTCTATTTGCAGAACAAGATAGCCAATTTGATTTATTTCCTATTAAAGAAAGATGGTATGGATATTTACAGGGTCAGACAATTAGAAAGCTTACAGAGCACGATTTTCAAATCATTTGTAGCTATTTAGATAAAAAAGAATATTTGATAGATAAAAAGGAACTGTCAATAAAAGGTACACAATGGAACAGACGCACAAGAAAATAGTTCTTTTTATCTTAAAATTTTATAATAAGCTATAGAGGAATTATCTATAAAATCACTAATATACTTAGGATAATGTATTCCATTTCAATAGTTGGTTATTTCAATGACCTCTTGGATATGCCCCGTTAAATGTAGAAGTTGGAGCACTGTTAAGAAAAAAGGCGTTTTTGGGGCACCTAAAAATGCGTTCAAACTTATGGAAGAGGTAAATATGGGAGATATCTTATTTTTTCATATTCTAAAACCAGTAAATGGTATTGTAGGAAGAGCCAAAGTCATTTCAAAAATGTATATAGATAACGAAAATATTTGGGGTAAAGACCTTTATCCTTTTAGAGTAAAAATTGAAATATTAAACGACCGTTTATCACAAAAAAAGAAGCCAATTTCTACAAGTCTTCTTCTTGTAAGTAGCATAAATAAGGAAATCGTAATTGAACCATATTTACGTAATGTACATTTAGTTAAAATTACGCAAGATCAATCAGAAGAACTTACAAAAATATTTGAAACAGATGAAACAACAAATTGAGAAAAAAAGAAAAACATCCACCAATTATCAGCTAATTATTTAACCCCTCGCCCCTATAAGGTTAAAAGGTCTATCCAAAAGGGTAGAGGCGTGTCTACAAATTTTTTTAACATCCCTACCAAAGGCTAAACAAACATGCAAGGGCTGCCCCTTTTTTAGCCACTTAAGATGTCTCAATGTTTTTAGCCTTTTAGAGAGTAGAACTGATTTGGCTGGTTTTGGAACCGAATTTACTCAATCAGTTCCTAAATCAGTATCATGTAAAGGCATGGATAACCCATTTCTTGGAACTGATTAATCAATATAACTAATGCATCCCTGCAAGGGATAAATTTGAAGTAATATCTTATCTTATCTAATACTGAATTTTTAGCTGCCTTTTTAGGGGCATATTTGCGGAAAATCAACAAATTAGTTCTACATGTCCATAGTTTAATTATGGTTTCATGACTTAGGCTGTAAAGAGTAAAATGACGAGAAAATGATTAAAACCACAATATTTAAATATGTGTGTGTCTACATATATATTAACATTTGCCTAAGTTAAGGCGTGGATAAAGCCCTTGCTATTCAACTAAGGCACTCGAATAATACAGAATAGCACTGGGCTATATATAAACGTTTTCTGGGCAGGTGATTCAAAAGCTGTTAAAAGTTGATGTGTATGTTAGAAAGGAATAATATAGAATCTAAGACCGTTAAGAAATGTTTAGAATGTAACCAAGAATTCGTCTCTGGCAGACCAAGCCAGAAGTATTGTAGCCAAATGTGTTACCATATTGCAGTAAGTAAGCAGATGCAACAATTCAATGAGCAAAAATCCAAGGACGTTGATGGCATATGATGGATACACAACAAGAAGACAAAGCAACAGTAAACTCAGATGTTAAAGAATGGTTTGACCGTGGGCTAAATGTTTTGCCAACTAATGACAAAAGACCACTTGTTAAGTGGGAAGAGTGGCAGACTAAAAGGCAAACATATGCTGACATTCAAGCCATGCCTTGGAGCAGTGCTAATGGTTTTGCAGTAGTATGCGGATTATCTACAACAATAACATACGGTGATGAACAGAAAGAAGTCTATCTTGGCGTAATTGACATAGATGATAAAGAAACATTTGACTTTAGCAAATTCCCTGAAACTTTTATTGAAAAAACTCCACATGGATTTCACATGTATTACTGGAGTGAGTGCCCTGTTGAGCCAATTAAGTACAAAGGCTTTGAACTGTTAGGACAAGGTAACATATGCTGTATCTATAATAATCCCCACAATAATCTCCCGATTGCTGTTCAGTTTGATATTAAGGCACAATTTGAGCACACCTGCAAACATCTTGGAATCTCCAATTCTAAAAATAACTCTCTACTTCAGAGTTCAAAGGCTACCCTTAATGAACTATTAGAACAAGATGCACCTGAAGGACAACGTGATAATACAGCAATACTAATAGCAAGCAAACTTAGAAGCAAAGGCAAGACTCAACCTGAAGTCCTTGAAATATTGCTTGATTGGAATCAAAAACATTGCCTTCTACCTTTAACTGAAGAAATTATTGCCCAAAAGGTTGAAAGTGCATTTAAAACTGAAAGACCATATTTTGATAACAAAAAAGATACTGAAAACCAACGTTTTACAACTATATCTAAAGCAACATTTGAAATAGCAAACTCCCAACCTTCAGATAATGGGCTTTATGAATCCATATTGGTTAATGACAAACCATGTTTTCTTCAGCTTTATAGCCCAAATGCCAATGGCGTAGAAACCAAACTATTTGCATTAAAAACCCATGTTGAAATAGCTGACGTTAAAGAACGTTGGACACCAAAAGACACTACCCTTGAAGCATTACCCTTCCACAATATAGAAGACATAGTTGAAATTAACCTTGCTAACTTAACATATACTGTTCCTACTGCCCAAAATCTATTTGACCGCATTGTATCAACATTAAAAACATATGTCAACATGCAAGATGACTTTTTTACTTTATGTGCCCTAATGGTTATGCTTACTTACGAGCAGCACAAATTCAATTGGGTTCCTTATCTGGGCATTTTTGGTGACACTGGAAGCGGTAAAAGTGCACTTACAGAATTAATGAGTAACCTCAGTTACCGTTGTGGATACTTTACTGAAGTAAACAGTGCAAACATCTACCAATATCTAAGTGAGTATAAAGGTACAGTTCCTTGCTTGGCTGAAGATGAAATACAAGGCTTTGAAAAAGATACAGAGAAAATCAAAATATACAAATCTGGTAATTCAAAAAGCGGTAGAGTACCACGTATCTTAACAACACCTACTGGACGGCAGTTTCTTGTTTACCCTACATACTGCTTTAAGATTTTGGCTGGAGAGCAAGTACCTACCGTAAAAGGGCTTAATGAACGCACGTTAGCAATTAACATGTCAAAAGGTAGAGTATCTAAGAACTGGTATGATAGAACAGAAGAAGACATTGCTAAAATTAAGAAACTTAAATGGGACTTGTTAAAGTGGCGTATGGCAAACTATGGTAACCAATACTTAAGTAATGTTCAAGCAACAAGCAGAATAGAAAACAACCTAAAGCCTCTAAGAGCAATAGCTAAAGGATTAAGCATAGAGCAAGATTTTGAGAACTGGTGTAATGATGCTATACAGAAAAGCCAAAGTGAAAAGAAAGAAACGCTTGAAGGCTGTGTTGTTGAATCAGTTTACAACTTAGTTAATTCGGGCTTATTTGAAAGTGAAGTAGTTCTGCAAGGGCAAGAAGTAACAAAAATTTACCTAAACTTTGATGAATTATGGAATAACTTTAAGAAAATTACATTTGCAACAAATGATTTTGCAGATAAGGTTCAGACTAATGATTTTGGTGAAGTCACTAAGAACAGAATAGGCAGAGTCTTAACAAATATTTTCGGCAGCAAGTCTATAACAAGAAATCAGTCTAATGTTAAGATACGTTGCAGAGTTTTTGAGGTTAGAACTCTGTTAAATGTAGTAAGCAACTATTTTGATGAAGAAGAAGCACAATCAATAAATCAGAAAATCCAAAGCAAAAGCAAACAACCCTAACCCAAGATTTCACAAACAATCTTTTTCTTTTTTATTAATTGATGTTACCTGAGAAGTAATTGAAGCAGTTTAACATCCATAATGAGATAGTTAAGCGTTAACATGGGGAGCATGGCTAATTCTGAGTTAACATATGCCTAAATGGTGGGGAAGTGTTTTTACAATTAAGGTTCGTCATCAAATAAGTCATCATAAATTAGGCAATCATCAGATATCTCATCAATATCTCTGTCAATATCACTATTTTCAAATTCTGAATATTTATTACTTGATTGATGGCTTGTAGCAGAATTTGTTATGACGTTATCTTTGCTCTTGCTTTTAGCATACCTAACTAAGAGAATGCTTGCTACAGCAAAAAGAAAGAAGAAAAGGATAGTCAACAGGTTATCATTTATCATGTTATTCTCACTTTCTCTTCTTGAAAAGTTTGACTCCATCCATTTCACATATGTATTCAAATCCAGATTCCACAAGTTTGCAAGCTTCTTCTATTGTACGTGCTACTTTGCAAATGTAGTCTTCTGAGGTGTTGATGAGTCCTTGAGCTAAGTGAACATAAACCATTGTGCTCTCAATATGTCTATGTCCCATTAAGTATTTGACGTGTAATAGGTCTCTTGTTTTCATATATTCTGTTGTTGCAAACCAATGGCGTAAATCATAGAGTCGAATTTTAAGCAGTTCTTGGTCTCTAAAGTTAAGGTATGCTCTTTTTCTGTATTTGTTCCATTGCTCTCTAAGTGCATCTGAACTTGGAAATAATGGCTTATCCAAATGGGTTATTCTGCTTTTTTGTATGTGGGCTTTCAGATTCTCTTTTGCGTATTCTTTTAGCTTTATGGTTCTTTCTGCACCAAGCTTAGATGTTCTTACTGTTAGTAGTCCTCTTTGTACATCTATGTCTCGTAAGGTTATTTTTGAGACTTCATCTGGTCTAAGTCCATGTTTGCTGATTTGAAAAATTGTAATATATTTTAGTGAACATCTGCTTATGATTTTGTCAATTCTCTCTTCTGTTGGAACAACTATGGGCATTGACTGGCTTTTCAACTTAGGCGGAGACCAATTAATGTCGTTAGCTTTACAGTAGTGCAGATAGGCTAAAAGTAACCCTTGTTTGTATTTGCTTGCCTTCTTAAGGGAAAGAATGTATTGTTCTGTCTCAAGTGGGTTATCAAGGTTAACGTTTTTGCTCAGATACTTGATTTTTTTGGCGTAGGTCTTTTGACTTTTGGCACTAAGGTTTCTTAGTTCCCATAATGTCTTAACGATTTTTTCTTCAGAAACACACGAGAGATTAGAAATAGCCCGGGAGAGATTCGAACTCTCGTCAACGGGTCCAAAGCCCGCACTGCTTGCGTTGCACAAGTAGGGCTTATGCCTCAGCCAGAAGCCTTTTTGGAGCCAGAAATTGACAGCATTAACAGGGAGCGCCTGATTTCAGAGTTTTATCAACACTGTTCAGTGGATGAAAGATTAGAGCCGAGAGTGTGCAAGGATTACAAAAACTTGGCAATTAGGTTCTTAGGATTCTCGAAGGGAATGGTCAGTAGAGAAAATGTGAGAGCCTACTTGCAAAGCTACACAGGTAAAGCACCGAAAACTTACAACAATCAACTATGTGGATTGAGGGCTTTTGTTGGCAGATTCCTAAAGCACCCTGAATATGTAGAAGGATTCAAGAAGGCACACGTTAATCAGAACTATGACATAGAACTACCGACCAAAACACAACTTAAGAAAGGCTTTGAAGGATTGACGGATAATCGAGAAAGGGCAATTTATCTGTTTTATGGCACAACAGGGCTGAGGCACACAGAGGGCTTGAAGCTAAATCGTTACGAGGACATAGATTACGAACTAAGAACAGTAAAAAGCAAGCATAGCACCCGAACAAAGAAAGCAGGGGTATCCTTCTATAACGAAGAATGCGAACTTTACTTAAAGAAATATTTGGCTTCGCGCAAAGATAATTCGCTAAGATTGTTTTGCATTGGCTTCAGGGAATTTGTTAGAATTT
>CAYSWL010000088.1:0-10026 GCA_964434745.1 uncultured Candidatus Bathyarchaeia archaeon
CTGCTTGCATGTCCAAAACGCTTGATTTCCCAGTTCTTGAGATTGCCTTTTATGATTTGAGGGTTGCTTGTCAAGATGTAGAAGGGCTGTTTGGTTTGAGTTGTGTAGAGTTCAGCGATAAAATTTAGCAGCAGCTTTCCAATACCGATCCCTTGATAATCAGGTAGCACAACTAATCGGCTGACTCTGTAGTATTTTGCTTTCATTCTTGTGCAAGCTACGGCAATGAATGCTACCGGTTTTTCTTGGTATAAAGCCACATAGCATCTAACCCCAGCGCCAAGCTTACCGCTCAAATAATGATACTGCCGAAACATCTTCCAAAGGCTGTTGCCGCACCGATAAACTTTGAGTTCAACGGGCGGCCGCACTCTTTTTTTCTACAAAACTCCATAGTGTCTGTGCAAAATACCCAATCTGGATCAAGCCAATCCACCACATCATAGTGGCAGGTAACGGCGATAAACCGTTTAGTGCTTCTCCTAACTGCTTTGCAGATTGCAAACGCACTGACTTTGGCGATTTCTCGGTCCACAACGCTTGTGAACTCGTCAAAAACGATGAGCGGCTTGTCCAAGCATAAGGCCCTTGCAATGTCTACCCGCATCTTTTCGCCTTGGCTTAGGCAGTCATAGCTTTTGAGCCAATCAGGGGGACTGGCGAAGCCAACGCTGCAAAGCATCCGCGTGATCTCTGAAGTTTCTAGCCCTTCTGGAAAATCGTCTAAGACGCATTTGTTTTTGTATTGGAAGCCTTTGATGTAGGCATCAGGGAAAAGCTGCTTGGCTATGCTTGTCTTGCCAGAACCGCTTCGCCCAACTATGACGCCGACTTGCCAGTCGAAATCCTCAAGAGGCAAAGAACCCCTAAACCGTTTCTCCAGCTTTACGTCGTTTAAGGTGTAGCTGCCAACTACGCTTTGTGCGCGGAAGCTGTCGGATTCTTCCCAGCGTTTTACAAAGTCAAAATCCGTAAACGGTACCCCTCCAACTTTAGCTTTTCAAACTTGGCTTTCTGGTCAGCCTCATCTTTGCATTCAACGATTATCTCGTAGGTTCCAGGAATAGAAAAAGAGAATTCCCTTTCATCAACTTCTATAGGGAGCTTCTCTCCAACTGATTCGAGAAGCGCTTTCAAATCCTCCTTTTCGCCCTCATCAATGACGCGCAGATACTCGGCACTATCCATCTCCTTGTCATGCTTGCCCCTGAGCTTATTTAGCACCTGCCGAAGCAAACGGCGATCAACATCCTTAACTGGCAACCGAATGACACTGCACTCAGTCATCCCAAGCTCCTTCATAGCCGTAACACGCTGCTGACCATCGGCGACTAAAAGCTCATTGTTGGTGACGACGGGAACGATGTCTCCCCATCGCTTAATTGAAGCTTTCAAGCGGTCAAGTTGTGCCAAGCTCATCCTGTTTGGGTTATCTTGGTCAAACTTAAGGTCGCTGATTTTAACGCGCTCAGACATGGGAATCGGAACTTCTTTTTTATTTTCAACTGATTCTCTGCTAGGTAGGCTCATATTTTCAAACTATCCTTAATCGGTAATTGGCACATTTTCTTTGAACCAAGCACACTTTTCTGCACATGTTGGGCATTTCTCTTTTAGATAACGTGCGTTTCTTTCAGTGGCTGCTTTTTCCTCTTTTTCTTCCTGCAGCTCTTCTAATTCCACTTGTCTTTCTTGTTCTGGTGTGCGGTTGGCGGTTAACTGTTGAATCTCCTCGGTTGTTTTGAAAACGTGATGCTGCTCACAGTAGCGTTGAAAACTCTGAGGAGTAAACAAGTCATGGTTCCAAGCGGCATAAACGGGAGCTAAACGCCTTTGCTGTTCACCTTCACATAGTTCCCAATAGCCAGGCGTGTTGAAGACTGCTTCTTCGGCGTCGTATTGTTCTTTGAACTTGCACGTTTCTTCTATTAGCCAATAGAACCTAGTGTAGAACACCCAATTAGCCATAGGATCGTTATACGTTACAAAAGCATCCGTGAAGACTTGAAAAATCTCCAGTATCCTAGCCATAAAGCGACGGTTCGCTGCGTCCACGATTGTTTGGTCCGCTTGAGACAATGGGATGGCATCGGTTTCTCCTCGGGATAGTGCTTGCTGCATTTCTTGTGCGTGAGCTTCCAAGATTTGAGTTGCTCGTCTATGTAATTCATTTTCAGCTCGATCTAACTCTATGTCACCGTTTTCCCAAGTTATTCTTGTTGTGCCTTTTTCAGGAAGTTCAGGTAACACGTTTCTTTCTAATGCATGCAGTCTCTTGCTTACAATGTTCATTTCTTTTTATCCTCTGGTTTTGGTATTAGTATGCTGTTTTTGAGCTTCTCCTCTAACGTTAACACCCTAAGCTCCAATTCCTCATCCTTAAGTAAACCACCGTAGGTTGATACTGCTGAAACTAGGACTCTTGCCCAACCCTGCTTAGTACGGTCACTGTTGCCGCCGCTATGAATTTTTTTATGAGACAAGCTAAGAACGCCATCTAAAACGCGAAATAACGTGTTTCTGCGCTCCTTTGCCGAGCGGTTTGATGATGGCTTCTTTAAGTTTTCAGCTTCAGATACACCCAACTTCCTGCACCTGCTAACTTATACCCCCAACACCATGGAGAAAAGACAACAACAGAGTTAGCTCTCTAGACACCACAAAACAAGACAACACGCAATCAATAATGCAAACAAACAAATAAGAATTTTGCTTAAAAGAAGGGTTTGCTAGGAGCTTTATCGCTTTGAGGGTATAGAATTTTTAGAATGATCACGTTACTTAATCAAGCGCTTTAGATAACCAATTGACTAAGAGAGACAACTAAAATAATATCAAATTTTTCAATAAAAATCGAAGGAAAACGGTGACGTTTAAACCTGACTATTGCGGACACAAACGTGATTGCCAGCAACGTTAACTTACATTCTCTCCTTAAAGAATGCATAGAGCACAGCAAAATTGTTCCCAGTATAAAATTTCTAATCCCAAATTCACGAGTATAAGTAAGTGTTGGTGAGTCTGTTGTTTCTCAATGGTTAAAATATAACTCAGATCATAAGTGAAACGAAGTAAATACTGCCCCATCACCAGAATGACATAAAATATATGTTTTTTTTCATTCATGAATATGGTTTGTTCAAAAAAAGAAGGAATTAAGTGAAGTATTAATTTTAGGGTCTTTTTCTAATCAATAGAATTGCGATAGCGATTGCTATGATAATAGCGATTGTACAACCAAACAGTGGAACATTATCCTGTATTATCTGATTTTGTGTCGTTGATGTTGGTGATGCTTGTGGTGTTGCAACAACAACTATGTTTGTGGCTGCTTGTGAACTGCCATAGGAATCGTCAGCAATGAAGGAAGCCATAATGGTATAAGTGCCGTCCATTGGTGGAATCCATGCATAACTAAAAGTGCCGTAGTAACCATTTGTTGTTGTTTCCCCGATGTCAATGACGTTACCGTTAGGATCAATTGCTGTTAAAGTGACTGGCACACCAATGATTGTTTCATTACCCCAAATGCCGCCGATAGGTTGCTGCATATGTAAATACTCCATTTGTGTAGTCATTGATTCCTTGCTAACACATGGCGTCCCTGGCTGCGCTGGAGACATGTCTAAGACTTTTCCTTGAATCATGATCGTTTGGTCTGCTTTAATCTCTGTTAAGGGAGCTTCAATACTTGTTTGTGTTTTACCCCTGCCGAAAACATACATGTAGCCGTCTGCGCTGTCTGCTGCTGCCAAGTAACCATCGGCAACCGCGCCTGGGCTCATTGGTCCTGTTAGCCGCCATATGCCTGTGCCGTCAGTTATGTTTATGCAGTGTATGCTCCAACCTCTTGTTCTTGGCCAACTTGCGGTATGTTCAGTGTTGTAAGTGTAGAGTTTACCGTCAGCAATCATTCCACCAGTGTTGAAGGGATAGACTGATGTGCCATTTTCCGAATCTATGTATGGGCTCTCAAAGTTTGCTAAAGCAGGTGCAGTGTATCTCCAAGCTATTGTACCATCGTTCCAATTGAATGCATAGACACCGTCATATGATTCCCTAAAGATTTTGCCGTAAGCAGACTGTATAGCGTAGGCTCCAAAGCTAGGTGCACCCCATGGGTATGCCATCTGTTCACTAATCCAAGCTTGCTTTCCAGTAGCTAAATCAAAAGCTATAAAGTGACCCTTCTGATCTAAGACCGCTACTTTTCCATGATCAGCAATGTGGCATGAACCACTGTATCTTGCTTCATTAACGGTAGTATTCCATAAAGAAACACCTGTCCATAAGTCGAATCCTTCAATTCTCATTCCTTGATAGATACCGCTTGTATCACGTTCAGTAATGTCAAAGACTTGGGCGCCATAACCTGCACTGAAGTCAATAAGAGTGGGTAAACTTCCTCGAGCATAAGACACGTTAAAGTTTATTCTGCTTGCAAAGTTACTGCTTGAGCCAATGGTTGTCCAGTTGATTAAACGATAGTTTGGATTTGAAGAGTTACCCAAGTTCTGTATGCTTAGCACCATGTTGTTTTGGTAGTATGTAGTGCCTGAAAGTGACGGCGTTTGAGCGATTGAAATGTTGGTAACAGCTCCTGTCCAAGGGTTAACCTTGCGCAGGTAGTTGCCGCTTATTGAAAGAAGTTCAACTGAGTACGTTTGAGTTGCTTCTGCACCAGGAACTTCTGAACCGGTACCTCTAGGATAGGCAACTAGGTTAGGTGTAACACCGCCTTCTGATGTGGGGATTTCATAGTATAATTCGCCTGTTCGTATATCATAGCATTGCGCGACACTTCCAATGCCTGGTTTAGTCACAGTCTGATATGCTCTGCCAGAGTATATAGCAGAAGGAGTGCCAGGATTACCTGAAGTGCCTAACTGCCCAGCCGTACCGCCGATAAGACCACCGATTGCTCCTTGCCGTTTCCAAACTACGTGCGCAGTGTTAGGCGCTATAACCCAAGGATGGAAATTATAACGTGCACTCCAAGCTATGTTGGTGTCAGGATATAATGAATCCCACATTGGGCCACCCCCTTCCCAGCCCGTGCCAGGATAATTGCCAAGGATCGGCCACCATTCACGGTTTTCATATGGTGCTGGTCTAACCCAATAGTCTGTTGGCAGTTGTGCTGGAGGCCAAGAGTACACCATGTCTTGCTGTACAGTAAGGTATTGTTCTGGTGTTGAGCTTGGTTCATAATAAATCGAGCTTGCGAAGTTGACAACGCTTGCACCTACCCATGCTCCTTGGTGGATTGTATAGTTTCCTGCTGGGAAGTATCCGCCTGGAAAGTCAAACTTTAGTTTGTATGTTCCAATTTGTGTTGGGATATAGGTAAACCATGCTGTGGCATCAGCTCTGTAAGAGTCTTTTTTTACAACATCTTGACTGCCGTCTGGTGCTGTAATTGTAACAGTAAAATCTTTAAAGTATCTGCTTACGTGTAGTGCCGGATTCATCCACATATTAACTAGTACTTCTTGGTTAACGCCGACTGTGGTTGGACTAAAACTTAAGAAAGCTCTTGTTTGCTCTATCCGTCCAGGGGTAATACCGCTTTGCAGTGGACCTGATATTGACCCACCTTCTTGTTGATTAGTATATGTTTGTTGTGCATTTACAGAATCCGTTGATAAAATTGCCATAGATGTAATAAGCAACAGAGCGTATATTGCTATCAATGTTTTTTTTTTTGAATTTATTTTTATTTTTCCCATTTTTTTCACTTTAAATTCAATATCTATTCAATCACACATTTAAAATGTTGTCAGTGATAACCTCACATACAACAAAAATTCAAAGCATTCACTTTATTTTTCGATAAAAGTGCCTAAAATGAACCTCAATGAATAGCTTTTTTGAAACTATAAGTATATAGTTTTTATGGGACTAAACACTCAAAAGAGCCAGTGCTAAATATAGTTTTACTGGGCTTACATAGGAAATAGATGACTGCATGGTTAATCATTGTTTTAAGTGACAACTAAGCCACCCAGCCCTTCCATATATTAAGATAAAAAAAAGGAAAAAAATGTTTTTTATGGGCGCTTCCTTAATAGAAGCACGGCAATAGCAATAGCAATAATGATTGCAACAGCCGAACCTACAGTATACATTTCAAATGGCGGCATAGTCAATGGTGTTTGGGTTGGTGTTACACTCTCATCCGGCGCTTCAACTACGGCTATGTAAGTTGTAGCAAATGAACTGCCATATGAATCATCACCTAAGAATGTTGCAGTCACAGTGTATTGCCCAGGAATTTCAGGTATCCATGTATAACCGAATGTACCGCTATAGCCATCGGTAGTTACTGTGCCAATATTGTACGAATTACCGTTTGGATCAACTACGTCAAGTGACACCGGAACACCAGTTATAGTTTCATTTTGCCATAGGCCTGCGACTGGCATCTGCAGATGTAGATATTCCATTTGTAAGGTCATTGACTCCTTTGATACACATGGAGTACCTGCTTGAGCTGGAGACAAATCAAGTACTGCACCTTTAATTACAACGCCTTGACCCTTGGTTAATACAATATCAGGTGTTGTTATTGAGGTTGTACTTTTGCCCTTTCCAAAGACTACGAAGTATCCAATGTCTGTCTCCATAGACATGTATCCGTCTGCAATTGCGCCTAAGTCAGGATTATTACCAAATGCAGCATTGCCAGGCATCTGTATACTCCAAAGTTCTTCACCCGTCATAATATCTACTGCTACAGTGCTCCATCCTCTTGTTCTTGGGAAAGTTGTGGTGTGCTCACAGTTGTATGCGTAGACTACTCCGTCAGCGATGCGGACGCCTGAGTTGAATGAGTAAACTTCAGTGCCGTTTTCATCTGTATATGGACTTTCAAATGGCGCTAGTGCGTATTTATGATAGTTCCAAGCTATTTTTCCGTTAGTCCAGTTGATCGCTGTTAAACCAGCATAGCCTGGGTGAATTATTAGACCGTATGCAGATGCTACACCGTAAGCTCCGAAGGCTGTTGAACTCCATGGATAGGGCATAACCTCGCTTGTCCATGCAAGATTTCCTGTCGCCAGATCATATGCCATATAAGCACCCATTTTGTCGCCTATTCTTGATAGTAAGAATGCGATTTTTCCATGATCCGCTACAGTACATGAGCCACTGTACAACGTTGCTTCCTCAATTGTTTGAGTCCATAGAGTTTCGCCTGTCCATAAATTAAAGCCTGTCACAGTTACTGCACTCATTATACCTGCTCTAGTAACACCAGATGCTTGTCCACCAAGTCCTACGTTCCAATCAATAGCACTGGGTAAGCTACTTCTAGCGTATGATGTGTTGCTGATGATTCTCTGCGCAAAGTCGTTTGTTGTTCCGGCTGTTGTCCAGTTAATTAAACGGTAACGCTGTTCCACTGGTATTGAGCTGCCTAGATTCTGCACGCTTAAAACATGTTCATTCATGTAGTATGTTCCTCTAAAAGGCACTGAAACGTTAGCTGTTACAGCTCCAGTTACTGGATTGTATTTCACCATTCTACTTGAGCTTAAATATACAAGGCTTGCTGTTACTGCTCCAGCACTTCCGGCAGCTGTTGTTGTACTTACGGAGTATTCAATGAACGTTGGTATTTGGACATCAGTTTGTTCCCAGTATACTTTCCCAGTGCGTATATCAAAGCATTGCCAAACATTTGTAGGGTTGTTTCGAATAGTGCCATTGATTAATGCGGGCATTGGTTTTATGACGGTTCGATATCCCCTTCCGCCATAGGCTAAAGTTGAAAGTAATGGACTCGTCGACAGGTCTCTTCCGACAGTGTTACCGCCTTGTCCTGCTTGTCCTCCAACAATGCCGGCAGGTTGGTTTATGTCTAGCCAAACAATGTGTGAACTATGTGGCGATTGAACCCATGGAGTGAATCCGTGTTGGCTGCTCCAGCGTGGGTTAGTGTTGGGGTAACGGGTGTTCCAATCAGGATCTATGCTTGCATCATATCCATTCGCTGGGAAGTTTCCCAAAAATGGCCACCATTCTCTATGCGCAAAAGCTACTGGTCTAGTCCAGTAGTCATTTGGAATCTGAGATGGAGGCCACGAAGGATTCATTTCCTCCTGACAGGTGACTGTTACTTCTTTAGAGGTGCTGGGTCGGTAGTAAGCGGATTGAGTAGCTTCGTCAGTTGTGCCATTAAAGTAGCATCCAGTAAATTCTGCTTTTAACTTCCACTCTCCGACTTGATCAAGTACGTATTCAAACCATGTTGCTGCAGTTGCAGGTTCAGCGTCTTGCTCAAAGGTTATGACTTCTCCGTCAGGCGCAGTGATCGTGAAGATGAATGTTTTGATTACGCGGTCTCGTGTTACAGCGGGATTTAGCCAAGCATTGACTAGAATAATTTGACCGAGCCCTACTATGGATGGTCTTGCGCTAAGGCTACATACGGTTGAGGTCGTTGCATTTGGGGTTTTACCAGCTGGTATTTGCCCTTTGACTGGCACTTCTTCTCCTTGTACGACTGATACATCAGGTACAACTGTTATTAGCATAGCAAAAGCCATCAATAGAACCAAAAGCATGGCAACAATTTTTTTTTTCTGATAATATTTTTTTATCCAATATTTTTTCCTCAATATTTTATATGGAAAATTAACTCATTTTTTTAAGATAAAAAAGGTTGTTAGTGTAGGTAACACTTACTACAAAATCTTAAATGCGCTTTAGAATATATTAGCACCTTAATTTGAGGATAAAAATGAAACAAAACGAGCAAACATTAAAACTATTAGGTTTTAGCTCAATGCAAGCGCGAGTCTACTTAACTCTTATCCAGGCAGGAAGAGCTAATGCTAATACTTTGTCTAAAATTTCTAACGTCGCTCGCCCAGATATTTATCGAGTTATGGAACATTTTTTAAAACTAGGAATAGCACAAAAAACAATAACAACCCCTTTAATGTTTGAAGCAACACCAATCGAAGAAGCGTTAAAAATATTTGTTAATAAAAAGATTCATGAAACAAGGACCATTCTAAAAGAAACAAATAGCTTAATCCAAGAGCTAAAACAAAAACAACCCAAATCGTCTTCATCTTTTGAATTTGAAGAAGATTTATTTTTGATTCCGGCAACAAAGCGGCCATTCAAAAGAGAATAGAATTAATTCAAAATTCAAAACAAAAAATTGACATTATTAATTTCATGGGAGTATTATAAAAAATTATTAAACTATGATTTTAATGCAATCACCAAAAAAGCAGTTGAAAGGGGCATAAAGTATCGGATACTAACAGAAAAACCGAAAATAGGGATAGCAGAACATTTTGAATTTGTGGAAATTTTGAAGCAAAATAATTCATCGATAAGGTATTTAGCCATAAATCCTCCAGCTATATTAACCATATATGATAAGAAAGAAGTACTAATAGCCATGTCAGAAAAAGCTAACCCTTTAGATACTCCATTGTTATGCTCTAACAATAGCTCTATCGTTTCGATTGCTAACAATTACTTCGAGAATCTATGGAACAGTATACAAGAATAAGAATTCTATTTAGATCATGCTAAAGAAGGATCAATTGGTTTGCTTATCAGGTATTGCCCTAAATAAATTGTTATTGGGATTTAGTGCCTAAATGTTCAAAATGTAACTCGTCTGCTAGTCTTACAGGTAAAGAGTGGATTATGGCGCCTTCCATGTTAAGCAATAAGTATGTTCTGGGTGTGAGAAGAAATTTATGAGGTACCACAAGGACGATAAACTGAGCACACAATTCAAAAACCAAAGGAGGGCGTTTGAATTGAAGACAATGTGGATGGTTAGAGCTGGAGAGAACGCTTTTCTTGTTGATGACATTAGAAGAAAGAGCCATCTTAAAAAACTTGGAACACAAAAAAGGGAAAGAGATTAAGGTTTTCTCCTAAGGATCAACAAGCCAACAATTGCTATTGCAATGATTATTGCGATTGCTGCTCCAATGACAGCTGTTACTACTGTGTTGTTGACAGCATCAAAACTAATCGATGATTCTGTGG
>CAYSWL010000089.1:0-9919 GCA_964434745.1 uncultured Candidatus Bathyarchaeia archaeon
GCTTTTGAAAGCTTTGGGGCTATGCCAGTTCGCTTTATTGGCTTAAGTGTTTCTAGGCCACCTTGTTTCCATCTTTTTAGCCATAGATAGCCTATTGCTCTGCTTCTGCCAAGCTTTTTAGCCGCACCTTCAACGCTTGCTCCGCCATATAGGTCGCGAATAAAAATAAGCCGCTCTGCAAGCCGCTTAGACTGTTCATGTCTAATTAAGCATTCAAGCTCATCTACGCTAAGATGCTTAACTAACAAAAACAACACCAACTACATAAAAATAGGAACAAACAATCTAATTAACATTGACAAGAACTATAATTATTACATCAAAAGAAGTTCATCATATAAACGAAAGTTAATAGGCAATTTTAGATGCTAGCTAAAACGTTTACTGTTAAGAAATCGTTTTATCAAGTTCTATCATAGATATGTAAGTTTAATGTATTTTTCTTAGAAAACCCAAATTTTGCTTGTTTTGATAATATCATGAATTTTAGTATTGGGCATTTTATAAATTTTAGATATTTTTTGAGGAAACCTCAAATAAGTCCGAATGTCCATCTGTTGTTTATGAGATTGCTTTACAGCTGTTCCGAGCTGGGATTAGGTCACGCGTCACGTACCATCGCGCTAGGCAAATGCCTACACGAGCGAGGGCACGAAGTGTTCTTTTTCAGCGGCGGAAAAGCGTATTTGCTTCTCAAAAAAGAGTTCAAACATGTTTACCCTGTAACTCCAGTGGCATGGTATGAGAACGGCCGCGGCATAATCATGTCTGCTTCTTTAATCAACATCTTTTTACCATTGCCGTATTTTGATCACGAAAGCAACAGTTTTAAGACGAAAACTTCGTGTGCTATGGAAACAATTCATCGCTACTATGATCTTCGAGAACGCATCCGCGAGATAAACCCAGATTTAATAATTGCTGACGGCGACATCAACTGTTTAAGGCTAGCCCATAAATGGAAAATTCCTGCAGTATACATTACAAACCTCATCCGACCAAGTCATGGCTTTTCACCACTGCTAGGGCCTGGTGAAAGACTTACAGAAATGTATACCACCAAATGCGCAAAAATTATCGTTCCCGACAATCCTGCTCCATACACAATTTGCGATTATAACATTGGCGACCTAAAAAGTGTCGGAGTTAAAGACCGTGTAGAATTTGTTGGCAGTTTTTCCGACATTACTCCAGTGGATGGATCAGAAAATCATATATTTGCGCCTGTAAGTGGTCCTTTTGGTACACGATCAAAACTTCTACAAATGCTTGTGCCCGTTTTTGAGAATTTAGGTCAAAAAGGGGTGATTAGCTTAGGCGTTCCAGGTGAACTTAAACGCGGCAGGCGTAACGGCTGTTTGGTATACTCTTGGCTTTCATCCCAAGAACGTCTTGAATATATGCGAAATGCTTCTATTGTGGTCTTTAGCGGTGGTCATATAACTTGCTTTGAGACGATAAAGTACTCTAAACCTAGTATTTGTATTCCTACCCAAGCAGAGCAGCTGGCAAATGCAGCAAAACTTCAAGATTTGGGCTGTTCGTTGATTGCTAAAAATAAGGCTCAACTTGCTTCAGCAATTTGTAAAATTGAAGCTAACTATGACTCTTACAAAAAACGTGCTCAACTATTAAATAAAGTCTCAGGTCAATTTAACGGCGTAACTCGTGCAGCTCAAATAATCGAGAGCTTACATTATTTAAAAAAATAGACTTATCCTAGACTTTTACGTTTTATGCTACCGTTAGGTTCTTCTTCTTCAAATATTATGGCGGTAAATTTGTAGATTTTAGCGTCTTTAGTAAGCCAACTATCAGGTGGCAAGCCGGCTTTAACGCTGCATTGGCAAAGAAATTCTTCTTCACACCAACCCCATTCAACAGGCACCTGTGGCAATAAAAGTCCTTTATAAAATCCTTTTTCAACAATTAGACCATCTTGGCCTACCTTAATCTTGCGAATATACTCTTCAGGTTTTTCGACAATCACCTGCTCAGGAGGTGTAAGTACGCTGATTTCAAAGACAACCTTATCTAATTCGTTAACCGACATGGGGGGAAACCGCGGGTCTTTTGTAGATGCATAAACTGCCGCATCAATGACAGCTTCGACAAGCGGTATTATAGGGTAAGGATAACCAATGCACCCTCGTAGGTCTTTTTTTCCTCTGTTAAGCGTGCTAATTGTAACAAAAACTCCACACTTCTCAAAAAGCTTTTTTGGAACATTTTGAGGTGACCTATAAGTTACGCCTGTTTCAAGGTAGCCTTTAACAGTATTGCGAGCTAAAGTTATGAGGAATTTTCCTTCGTCATCACTTAGTTCAAATGTCAAACGTTTTCGCCTCAAAGAAAAGCCACAAGGGCTTGTAGTTATTGGTTAAAGTTTAAAAAAAGGATTAGAATTTGATGGATTCTTCAGTTGTGCCCTTCTCGGTTATTATCAAGAAGTCCACGCCATCGCCGCTCATTGCATCTCGGTTTACTGCAGATTTAATAGCTCGTGCAACAAGGTCTTTTGCTTCAGCAACTTTCATATCTTTACGATAGCCGTCTTCAATAACTGCAATAGCAAGTTCCGTTCCGGATCCTACGACTGCATAGTCATCCGGTAAAACTGATCCTAATACATCAAGTACGTACATTGATGGTCCTTCTTCATCGACACCTGCAACTATTGTCTGAGTTATTAAAGGTGCCATACGTCTATTGAATAGTATATTTGACATAAGTTTTGAAGCTGCACGAACGCTGATTTTTCTGCCTACATCCATGCTAAACAGTCTTGCGTTTGCTGCAACATCCCGTGTTAGGGCCTGCATGTCAGAAACTAGCCCTGCGCATGCTACGCCAATATGGTCTGTAATTTTGAAGACTTTTTTACCCGTCTTGCTAGTGATTAAATAACCGTAAGAGACTCGCTTTTCAGCGGCTAATATGATTCCATCTTGGCAAACTACGCCTATCGTTGTAGCGCCTGGGATCCATGAAATTCCGCCTGGGGCTTGAGTTTGTGCCGATGCCGGTGTTTGTGGTCCATATCCTTCCATGATTTTCCACCTTTTTCCTGTTGGATTACACAAGACGAACTATTAAGTCTAATCTTGCTCTTTAATAAAAACGCATTTCAAAAAATCCTACAAAACCCTAAAAAGGATGTCGGAATTTAGGTTAATCATTATGGAACATATGTTCTTGGGGCCATTAGAACTCTATGATTAAAGTTTGTGTTAAAAATATCTGCGGTGTATGGTTTGGTATTGCTTACCATAATAAGCTAATTCTTGCCACAACTTTTGCAGAGCATCAACAAGATGTATTAAGTCATTTACTAGAATTAATCCCAAATAATGTAGCTTTTGATGTTGTTAGTGAAAATACAACTTTTACAGAAAAAATTTTTACAGCTGTTAAAGATGCATATGATGGTAAATCTCTCACACAGGAACTTCCGTTAGCCTATGAACAATTACCTACTTACACTACTAAAGTGCTCAAAGCTGTACTTGCGATTCCAACCGGTTATGTTTCATCTTATGGATCAGTAGCTAAAGCTGTTGGCGGTGGTCCACGTGCTGTGGGCAATGTTATGGCATCAAATCCTTTTGCGCCAATAATTCCCTGTCACCGTGTAGTAACTTCTGATTTTAAACTCGGTGGCTACGGCGGCGGTTTGGCAGTAAAATTCGAATTCTTAAAACGCGAATGCAAAGGCTATACCCAGCTTAAAACAATTTTAATAAATGGCCAAATGATGCAGATATTTCCTGCTGAATTAATATTTCTCAACTTGCAAAAAAAATTTCCCAACATATTTAACATAAACCCATTCTGCAATTGATGACTCTTGAATGTTCTAAATAGTCTTAGTAGCAATAATGCCGTACATTTGATAAATAACCCTTTGAGTAGATAATGCTGTTTTTTATTTGATATATGTGCCAGTTAGAAGGCTAAGAATCTATTTAGCAGTATCATTGTAAATTTTTACTAAAATAGATCTGCTCTAATTTTTCACCTTTGATTTACCTTATAATATTGACTATGTGAATGATATGTCTGTTAAAAAAAGAAGTGATTATTGAAACTTGCATAGTTGGGCTTTTTTTACTTTTAAAAAAATAAGAAGTAATGTTATTTGATATAATCATCAAAGGTCCAGTAGTGCTCTTCTTCTTGCATGACTATATCTTCAAACAAACGTTTTGTCGTGGTATCGCCGCGTTTTTGTGCTTCTGTTATAATTTTTCTGTAGAGCACGAGAGCGTAGTTTTCAGCTTCATGATCTAGTTTTAAGAAATCGTCTGCTGTTTCACCTACTTGTGGAAGCGGATCGGGAATCCATGTGGCTTCGCCTTCGAGTAGATAAATGCGTTCACTTATCTTTTCTAGGTGATCCATCTCTACTATGAAAATTGGCTTCAATAGATCGCTGACTACTTTGGCTTTGTTCTTATCTTGTATTACCTCTAGTGGAGTCTTTCTTTGACGTAGTGCTAAAAAGCTAGCTTTTTCATGCTGGTTTGTATATTGTATTATCGCTGAAATTTCAGCTGCAACTGCTTTATTCAGCAAATCAAAGTAATCACTGGTAAAGATTTGTCGCCACTCTGAAATTGGTGTCTGTTCTGTGTTTTCTTTTTCATCTTCAATATCTGTATATTCTTGGAACTTGAACAGATGTTCTTCTTCTTCATTGTAAATTTTTTCAAACAATACCCGAGTTGCGCGGTCTCCAAGTCTGCATGCCTCTATAATGATCTTCCGATAGAGTTCTAAGGCTTCCTCTTCAGCTTTTACACCCAACTTAACAAATTCACTTAAACTATTGCCTATTTCGACTTTATCTGATTTTGTAGTGGCTTGCCCGCCAAGATAATAGATGCGTTCTGTGATGTCTGCTGCGTGCTTCATCTCATTTATAGCAAAATCTTTAAGGAATTTACCTACTGCTTCATAAGTTGTCTTATCTAAAAGAATGTTTTCCGGAATTGTCTTACTGATGAGTTTCTCCATTTTTGCATGCTGAAGTATATACTGAATGGATACTTGGATTTCATGAGAAACAGCCTGATTTAACATTGTAATATACTCTGGGGTAGTTTTAGCTGACATAATAAATCACAACTCTGCTAGAAAAGTGGGTGTGAGTGTATAAAAGATTTATCATGGTGTGATTTTCTTGGAATTTAAGTCAAGTTTGGCTGCCTGCTAAAATATTTTATGCTAACTTGTACAATTGATGTTAAAATTTTGGCAGTATGATTTGTGTTAAAAGAAAAATGGAGTGGTAACTGCGCGCGCCTAACTGAGAGGCATGCTCAGTTTATTTTTTCTTTGTAGCTGCCTTTTTTGCTGGGGCTGCTTTTTTTGCTGGTTTTTTGGCTGCTGCTTTCTTTGCCACTGTGTTACCCTCGGGATTTTACTATTGTCTGTCATACATATTTAAAACTTGCTAAAGCCCAGCTTCTCGGTTGCTCTGCGATAACCAGTTTGAAAAACGCCTACTCTACAAAATTGGATAAATTTTAAACTCTAATTGGTTGACAGGGGTTTAAAGTCAATTATTCGGGCTATCTAAGCATGTTTTTAACTCTAAATTGGGTATGCTCTGTAAAAAATCTTAATCTGGCGTATTTTTTGATATTTATTTACTTGTTGGATGACTTTTTGCTTCTTGGGTGAGCTAATATTTTCGATTTTGGGCATTTGCTCTATTATTGGTGTTGATATGGAAACTTTTATTATCTTGTGTAAAAAGTTACATAGCAGTGAACGAAACTTCCGTACGTTAAAGGTGTAATAAATGAGTGGCTTAGGCAAACTTGATTCAAAAACAAAAATTATTGCAGCAATCGCAATTTTTTCTGCGTTATACACTGCGCTTAGAGCTATACCAACCTTACCTATGATAGGCGCACCAGGTGCCAGCTTTTCTCTATCTGATGTTATCGCTCCAGTATATGGTATCATTTTAGGACCCTATGTTGGTGGTGCAAGTGTAATAATTGGTACCTTTGCAGCGATGGGGTTAGGAAGGGTACCTGCGTTTTTTGGTTTAGATTTTCTTCCTGCATTAGTTAATGCTGTTGCTTTAGGATTCTTAGTTAGACGTAAATGGTGGCCAGTTGTTGCTTTAAATGCTCTTTTATTAGTCGCTTTCGTAATGAATCCTTTAACTTTAAACTTTGTTAACACTCCAATTGGGGCATTTCCATTTGTTTGGTTACATGTAATTGCATTTGTAGTTCTTCTATCTCCTTTGGGTAAAAATGCAGGTCAATGGCTTAATGACTCTAAGCCTCTAAAAGTTACAGTAGGATTTATTGTAATGGCTTTTATTGGAACAATGATGCAACATTTGACAGGTAACATACTTACTGAAGTTGTACGCGTTCAACTTGCACAAGTAACTTCAGCTGAAATGTTGACCACAATAATATGGCCTAGCGTTTTTATAGCATATCCTTGGGAGCGTTTGGCATTAATTATCTTAGCAGTTGTAGTCGGAGTTCCATTGTATAAAGTTCTCAAAAAAACTTTCTTAGCCCCAGAAAAAAAGCAGATTTGTATGCCCACAAAATAGTCCCTTTTTCTTTTTTTGACTAAGTATCTTGAAATAAATTAATAAAATGTCCCATAATTTTTGGGACAAGATTGTCTTAAAATATCAATTTATCCTGAATGTACTCTTTGCCTATTCGTAATGCAATTTCAGCTTTTTCAAGTTCTTTTCCAAGATATCCTGCATGGTCAATCTGTGATACCAAGCCTTTTTCAATAATTTTTGCGTAGACATCTTCAGCAGTTTTACCTTTAATAATTTCAGTTGGCTTATCCATTTCTAATGAAGTGTAATGCATTGCAGCAATGATGGCGTTGTTTCTATCTAATGTAATCCTAAAAGAGCCTGCATCATCTAATAGTGCTGGTTCAGCTTTTTCAGATGCAATTGTTACTTGAGCATATTTTTCAAGTTCTTGGTTGTATGGTTCTTCTCTGTTCCGTTTGTCTTTAAGTATCAAAAGGTTTATTCCCAAATCTTTAGGTACAGAACCTCTTTTTTTAGCTAGAAACATCATCTTAGCAGCAGTAACTTCTTCTCTAACTGTGCCTTTTGCTTTATCGCTCTTTTCGGTAGATAGCAGAACGCTTGCGTCTACTTCAGCAGATAATTTTGCAAGCAACGCATTTATTCCAACAGAATCCGCATCAAATAACTCTGTAACGTTAGAAACGCCTACAAACAAAGGAATAGCTGGATTTCTTTCTTTGAACTGTCGAAAAGCAATAAATGATTCTAAAATGTCTGATGGCTCAAGAATTAAATCCCCTAAAATCTTGTTTACCCCTAAATCTCTAGCTTTTTCTATTATCTGCTCAAGCAATAGTACTCTATCCTGTGCTTTTTTAGGGAAGTATCCTGCGCGTTGATTTGTGGGGATCACTACAACAGTAGTGTCTTTAGCAAAGGACGCAATTTCCTCAATGTTTCCTGCATCCATACTCATTACAATATCTGCGCCAGCCAAAACTGCAGCCTTTATTTCCTCTGGGTTAAGCGTATCTATACTAACTGGTAAATCTACTATTTTTTTAACAGCTTCAACTAAACGTTTTGCATCAGCTGGCCTGTTTTCACCTGCAATCATGCCCACATCAATTATGTCTGCTCCAAGGTCAGAAAATTTTTTAGCCAACCTTTGGACTTCTTCAGTATCCATTAATGCAGCATCAACAATCTCAGCCATTATGCGCATAGGGAAGTCTTTGCCTACAGCCAATTTTTTAATAAGTATATTGCCCGGTTTCTTTAACAGATTATCACGATTCTGTTCAACCCTTTCTAATTCATACATGGCTTTCTGGCGAAGTTTTTCTCCAAGTAACTCACAAGCAGGGATAATAGTTGAGAACTCAACTTCGCCAATAGAATCTAGTACAATTGGTATGTCTGCAGCGTACCTTGGACCTTTAAAAGTAGGTATACCAACCACATTAGATATGTGCGTTGTGTCGCCTCGCATTAATCCTGGAACAAAAATCAAATCATAATCGATAAGATTCTTCTCCTTAATGGCTTTGGATATCAATTCAGGTGTTAAGAACGCTGCTACTGGAACTTTTAGTGCCAATACTTCAATGTCAATTTTTGCATCTTCGATATAATGCTTAACAATATCTTGTGCAAGTAATCCTGTTACTAATAATACCTTCAAATTTTGTTCCTCAACTATTTAAGAGCCTGATTTTTGCTCCTTTATTATTTGCTTTTGCCACGAAAACTTGTCCACCTACATCCTTACCAAGTTGGTGGTGAATTTTAGTGCATATCTGTTTTGCCTGCTCTTTTTTAACTACCGCGTAAAGTGTTGGTCCCCAAGAACTTTGTCCTGCTCCATATGCTCCGAGTTTATGTAAAAGTTCAATACACTCTTGCGCAGTTGGGCTATTGTATATCCCTCCTTGCGCTTTAGCAAAATATTTTCCAGTAATTATTTGAATATTAGTAAGTGCCTCTCCGAAGTTCTCAATATTTTGCTCCGCTAAGGCCGGAAGAAGTTTCATCATAGTTAATCGGCACATTTTTCCTACTTCTTCAGCTGGCATAGGTGGCAACTGAGTGATCGCTGCTTTTTCTTCTTTGCCAGACAAACCTTTGCTGGTGTTAGGTATCACTATTATGAACCGCCACTCTTTAGGAAATGGCTGACGAAAAATTAAAGGTGGAACACTTTCTGAGCTAATCTTTGTAGTTTTTCCGCCATCAACAACAAATCCGCCTTTCTCAAAAATTGCCGTGCCTACACCTGTTCTTTGAACTCTGCCCATGGTAATGGCAAGGTCTTGTAGTGATGTTTTTAGGTTAAGAATTTTTGCCAAAGCAGTAGCGACAGCTAAAGCTAATTGTGTCCCAGAACCCAACCCTGTATGTGCAGGAATTGTTTGCTTAACGTTAATGTGAACATTAGATTTTATTGAATAGTGATCAAAAAATCGTTTAGTTAGCGTTGTTACTAACGCGTTTTCTTCTCCAGTAATTAGCATTTTATCAGATTGTTCTGCTTCTACAATTATATTTGGACGATCTATGCCTACCCCTATTCCACCAAACATTCGACCTAAATCGCCGTTAAGATCTATTAAACCTAAGTGAAGTCTAGCAGGTGTTTTAACATAGACTTTCACTTTTAGCCCTCCATGATTCTACTTTGTTAATCAAGTCGCACATTATTAGCGCGTAATGTGAATTTGGCGCAACTCTATTAACCACATCATCACAGTCTTTGATTATTTCAGCAAGTTTACTAACGTGTTTCTGTTCATTTTTATCTTTAGCAAGTACTTTTACGCGGGTCGCATGTATTATCGCTTCAATTGTTGCTGAAAAAGCGCGGCAATACCCTTTAGGTATTACAGGTGCTGCTTTGATGAAGTTAACTTTGCATGTTGCCAATGTTTTTTTATCATCTATCAAAGTCATGTCTGTAACTAAGACCTCGATAACAGCATCTGCAATGTGTAGTTGTGGCGCATTGACTGTTTGTGCTTTATCAAACCATGCCAAAGGCAATATTCCCCTTGGTAGTATTTCTTTAAAAGCAGTATTATAAAATAATTCTACATCATGAGTTAGGTTTACTACCGCGCATGCTTTTGATTTAAGATTCTTTAGTGTTAATGACGAGTTATATGGTTTAATGATAATGTTTTGTTCATCTACAATTGTTGCACCCATAGGTGCAGCGTTTGGTCGACCGTCTGAGTTATAAGTAGACACTATGGTTTCTATAATTATTCCTTTTGAGAAACCTAGTTCTTTTAAACCTATCATTAGACCGACCTCAACCCGCCGATAGAAGCCCTTGATATTTTATTTCAACCGAATGTAATTTTTCACATTGATAATAAAGTTTTG
>CAYSWL010000090.1:0-7622 GCA_964434745.1 uncultured Candidatus Bathyarchaeia archaeon
TCAACTCCAAAAAAGACAAATCATCATCAACATGCAAAACACGAACAACAGGTGTTAACAGGTTGGAATCAATTAACTCAGCCATACGACCAGGGTCCATAAATAGCCTATATTATTTTTTTATGTTTATTAATTATACGCATATTTCGCATAGCATGCATATAATGCAAAAATAACCTCGAATAACCAGACTCTATAAAAAGGATTGATTAAAACGATTAGAAGAATAAACAATAAAAAGAAAAATAGATACGATAGAAAATTGTTATTAACAAATAATTCGTCTATAAATAACAGTCAGAAAATATGGTAGTAAAAAGTTAATTATTGATTAACAGATACCAGTTATTTATTACAAACAATTGTGAGTGAAAAAATCATATTCATTTATGAATTAAAGACGGCTAATATAATCGCAAATTTTTAATTCGAATATTAGAAGAGGTTTTGCTATTAGCCCAATCAGAGGCAAATTGGTTACAAATTGTCCTAAGGCTAAAAACTCTGTTTTATCCATTATTTTTAGCAAAGGCAGTAAAGTCAAAAATACAGCTAAGTAAACGATAGCGCCTACAACTAGAAATAATAGAGAACTTAGAGGAATCAGATACATAATTACCAAAGATGGCAAGGCAGCTAATGTGGAGAGAAGATAAATTAGCAATGGAGATTTAAATCTAAACTCCATTTTTAGCTTACGCACAGCAGCCACAACGGCATAGACTGAAGCAACAATTGCAGAGATTAAATAGGCTACGATAACACCTACAACATCAAAAAGGGGCGCAAGAATAGGAGTTAACACTAATAATAATACAAAGTTAATCAAAGTCATATTCATAGTCAGTCGTGTCTTATTTAGCCCGTTAAACACACTTTGTAAAGTTAAAAACCCAAGTATTGTAAGTAAAAAGCTTGTACAATTTAAAGATAAAAACAGAGCAGCAGTTGTATATTCAGCACCATAAAGTAGTTCAACAATTGGTCCAGAAAATACTATTGAACAAATGGTAATTGGGATAATTATTAGACAAGTATACTTGTTCGCTTTGTTAAAAAATGCACTAATAACTTCTGGAGTAGCAGATTCAAGTTTTGAAAAAGCCGGTAAAAGCGCCGTAGTAATTGAAGTAGTAAGTACGGTAAGTAAAACTACAAAATTGTAAGAAGCCCTAAAGTTTCCTATAGCTATATCAGAGCTAAAAAAGGCGAGAACCATTTGCTGATATAGAGGAAAGAAACCTGTTAAGACAACGGCAATATATACTGGTAATCCATACCGAGCTAAAAGCCTAAGAATTTGGCTGCCTGTATTAGCTACTCTATCGGATAAATCAGTCTTAGCAGGTTTAGCAAATTTGAAAAATAGCATAACGGCACCTATTATTGCAGCAATTAGGAATCCGCCTACATATCCAACCAGAGCACCACCTAAACTAAAACCTACAAGTACAAGCACAATTTGCATTACTGTGCGCACAACAGCTTGCACAGTTGTAAGTAATGCATTGTACTCAGAACGATCATAGCCTACGAACGCAGAATTAGCAGTGGTAAAGATTACTTGAAAAATAACTGAAAGACAAGCAAGTTGAATAAAAAAGCTAAGATCAGGCCTATTAATAAGAAGCGCAAAGTAGCTGGCGAATACTAGGCTAATAACTGAAACAACTATACCAATACCTAAACGGAAAAGCATACCATAACGCACAACAGTATGTGCTCGATCATGTTTTCCTTCAGCACTAAAACTTGCAACAAACTTTGTTACAGCAGCATTTAGACCTAAGTCAGTAAAGAGCAGTAAAAGTGTAGGAATAACCAAAACTAAGTTATATTGACCATAAAGTTCAGGCCCTAAAAATCTACCAACAAGTATAGCAGAAATTGCCGTAATTACACTAGCTAAGGCAGCACCTGAGAATAAGAAGAATCCGCCACGTGCAGAATCTGAAGTGACTTTAGATAACTCATCAACCATAAGATAGCCGCCCATTGTCTGTCAATAAGTGATTATTTATGCAGCCCACATAACTTAAAGCCTCATATAAACAATAAGCTAAAAAAATAAAATTCAAAACTTAAAGAACAGTACAATCAGGATAATTCTTGAATAAAAACTATAAGGGAACATGCTGACTCTAAAAAGCATTAAATATTTAGTTTAACATAGTGAAATATGTCTTCTTCGGATTAAATCGGAGAAAAATTTTATGAAAACTAAAAAACCACTAGTTTTTAGCTTTATTTTGATTTCAGTATTGGCAACGGCACTATTTTTTGCAGCAATACCACAGGCACAGGCTGTAGATTTGGATACTTATGCATTTCTTAGCGTAACTCCAAGAACCGTTGGCGTAAGTGAAAATGTACTTGTTTTAATGTGGCTTTCATCGGTGCCTCCGACTGCGCAGGGTGCAAGCGGAGATAGATGGGAAGGATATATGTGTGAAATTACCAAACCCGACGGCTCAACTGAATCACAAGGTCCATTTACATCAGATGCAGTAGCTGGAGCTTACTTCATGTACGCCCCTCAACAAGCAGGAATATATAAATTCGTATTCAAGTTCCCTGGACAAACTATAGCAGCAACAGGCAACTATTACAAGCCAAGCACGAGCCCAACTGTTGAACTCACCGTACAAAATGAGCCTACACAAGCATACCCTGAAGCCCAGTTACCTACAGATGACTGGAGCAGACCTATTTATGGCGAAAACCGAGCATGGTCATCAATTGGTGGCAACTGGCTTATGGCAGCATATGATCAGTATGCACGTGCATTTGACGGTGGATCAGCCTTTGCGCCATATACTAAGTCACCGAATTCACCGCATATTGTCTGGATTAGAGAATTAATGCCTGGCGGATTAGTCGGTGGAGAATACGGCAGCACTGCCTACTATTCGCAACTATCCTACGAATCTGCCTTTACACCTCCAATCATCATTAATGGTAAACTCTACTATAACTCACCTAACTGGCCCAGATATGGCTTTTACTGCATCGACTTGCGTACTGGCGAAGAACTTTGGTATAACAATGGCACTTTACCAGACGGTCAAACAGTAATGCCTCCACCAGCTAGCAGCGGTGGCATATTCCCAGGAATGATCCCAATTAGCATGGGACAAATCTACGACTATGAATCTATGAATCAGCATGGTGCCATAGCGTATTTATGGGGCATCTGGCAAAACGGCGCAACCACACAGTATGATATGTATGACGCACGCACAGGCAACTGGATCTTAAGTTTAAAGAATGGATCATCAGGTACACCAGTTTTCGCAGCAGACGGCTCAATACTAGTTTATATTATGAACGGCCAACGTAATTGGTTAGCTCTTTGGAACTCAAGTAAAGCCATCCCGCCCCCATGGCCAGATGGTTCTGGCGCATACCAATGGCGACCAGGAATTAACGGTAGAAACGCTAACCTAGAATGGAGCGCAGGCATAGAATGGAATAAGACCATACCAGCTGCATCGGGATCACCACAGGCCATTAGCAAAATTGACACACAAAACTGGATAATATTAGCATCTTCAACTATTAACACTGTTGAAATTGCCCCTGGCTCAAGAGATACTCCTAATGCAATCTATCAACAAATTGGTTATGACGCGACAACTGGAGAACAACTATGGGTTGTAAATCGAACTGAAAATCTTGGCGATCGACCATATCTTGGTCAAAATGTGCTTGACGGCATATACACAATGTATGTGCGAGAAACAATGACTTGGTACGGTTTTGACATTAAAACGGGAAATAATCTTTGGGGACCTTCAGAACCGTATACCAATGCGTGGGGAATGTATTCTACAGGAACCATTAGCGCTTACGGCAACCTATATGCTACCGCATATGACGGCATGATTCACTGCTACGATTTACAAACAGGAGAGAACTTATGGAACTACTTTGGTGGAGACATTAGCGGAACAGAAACGCCATATGGACATTATCCTTATTATGGCGGAATCACTGCAGCTGACGGCAAAATATATGCATGTAATGGCGAGCACTCACCAAGCATGCCACTTATTCGAGGCGAAAAAATGACCTGTGTCGATGCACAAACTGGAGATCTCAAATGGAATATCAGCGGTTGGTATGCAGGCAATCAATTAGTCATCGCTGATGGATACCTTGTAGCGCCTAATGCTTACGATAACCAAATTTACTGCTTTGGAAAAGGCCCAACAGAAACAACCATCACAGCTTCACCTAGTGTTGCAGCACAAGGTGCAATAGTACTGATAGCAGGTACTGTAACTGACCAGTCACCAGCCCAAAAAGGGTCGCCAGCAATAGCCGATGCTGATATGGCAGCTTGGATGGAGTACCTTAATATGCAATATCCATGCCCAGAAAACGCTAACGGCGTTCCAGTGAAACTTCAAGCCATAGCCCCAGATGGCAACACAATAGATATCGCAACAGTAACTAGTGATGCAAACGGTTACTACCAAACCCACTGGACAGTACCTGATCAACAAAACTATCGCATTGTAGCCACATTCGAAGGTTCAGAATCCTACTTCAGATCACATGCAGTCACAGGCATAGCAGCAGGCGCAGCAGAATCAAATGGAAACAACGACGGCAACACAAACACCAACACAAATACAACAACGGCCAACCTCGAACTGTACATACTTATAGCTACAGTAGCAATCATCGTAGTCATAATTTTAGCTGCAATATTCATACGACGAAAATAATTAATGGAAAGTAGTCTATAGCTACTTTCACCCCTATTTTTAAACTATTTACTCTTTTTTAAAATTAGTAATACGTCAAAAAAGAGCCAACTTTCTTAAATGTAAAGATTAGTTTACTTATCTAAAATCATATTAGAATTGGTAAAATTACTTCTGTAAAATAGATAATTTATGGACTTAATTTATTAAAAATTCTAAAATAATGAGCTATAACAGACGATTTCAAGGCCAATAACTGTTTTACTATAGCAGACACTATAATGACACAAAATGGCTTAGTTTTAGATATTCAGATAAATAATATGAAGGCAAAAACCGAAAAATGCACAATAACAATAGAAAGTAGAAAAATAAAATGGGCAAACTTGAAAAAGAAAAAGGATAGGGAAAAAAGGTAGGTTATTTTTTAGCGTTTTCTAAGTATTAATACTACTGCAATTGCTAGAACTAAGATCGCGATAAGTGCTATGGCAGCTATGTACATCAGTTCTGGGCCAGAAGTAGTAGTCTGTTCTGAATCTGGACTGGCAGATATTCCGATAGCAGAGGCTGCATATGAGCTACCATAAGAGTTGGTACCTTCAAAAGTTGCTACTATAGTGTATTCACCTGTAGCGCTAGGAGTCCATAATTTCTTGAATAAACCATAGCCATCACTGTTTACTGTACCCAAGTCGGTAGTTTCACCATTTGCATTGATTGCCTGTAGTTTAACAGTAACACCGTTTAGTATTTCAGGGCAGGGCTGTTGTTGATGTACAAAGGCCATATAAGCACCTATATCAGCATCCGAGATTGCAGGTGTGTTTGGCTGGCCTGAAGATTGATCGGTTACCATTCCCTTTATGAGTACACTAGAACCTTCTATTGCTACTTCAGGGGAAGCGCTAACTTCAATTGCACTTGGACCTTTACCTATACAGTATATGCGGTTGTCGTATAGATTATATCCTAGCAAGTAGCCGTCTGCTATTGCCTGTACTGAAATCCAGCCATTCATCTCCCAAAGTTTATCGCCTGTATTTGCGTCAAGAGCATATAGTTTACCGCCTCGTAACAATGGATTAGTCGGTGAGTGTTCACCTACACCACAGTAGACAACGCCGCCAGCGACAATTGGACCTGACCCCATTGGGTATGCACCATAAGGTGTTTCAAGACCAGAATTGCCACTTGAAAATGACCAGAGTTTTTGGCCATTATCTGCATCAAAGCAGTGAAGAGATCCATCCATTCCGCCTACATAGAATTTATCTTCAACGACAACACCTCCGATGCTGTTAGCAATATATTGGCCCCATGGATAATCCAGTGGATCACTTACCCATTTTTCCATGCCAGTATGCAAATCATATGCTACATATACCATGTTTAGAGGATCAAATTGAGCGTAAAAGTCATCACCAGTCATGAAGAATTGTGGATATGCGCGACTAGTATCATTTCTAATATTGACCCAAAGTTCATGGCCATCAGTCATACTGTAAGCTACATGTAACTTGGCTTCAGCTGTTCCACCGCCAACAGCATACATTACATCACCACTGTATTGTCGTGCACGTATTGAAGGATAGGAAACTCCACCAGCAGCAGTAGTTATACTGCGTACAGGAACAGTAGTATTCCATTCAATCCCAGCTAGCCAATTGTAAGTTCCAGCGCGAGGTCTCCATTGACCTAAACCGGCAGGAGTTAACGCGTCAAAACCAGCTGCAACGCCAGCTTTAGTTGAATTCCACATAGCTATCCAACCTTTTTGTGCATTAAGAACATAGACATACATTGTTCCATCATCACCGTAGACTACATCTCCTGCAGTTGCATTCGCATAAGTTACCAGTAAATCACCGGTGAATGCATCAAACATTTGATATGCAGGGGTAGCAATGTTCCACAAGTATGCAATGCCGCCCATCTGATTCCCAGATATGAAATTATATATCTGACCATGGGTAACTACGCTTTGAGTATTCTTCCAAAGTTCTTCACCGGTACGTAAATCTACGCAAACAAAGCCAGTACCTATACTACCAGGGCCGCCGCTAATTCCTGATTGATATATTTTATAGTAAAGACGTCCATTCATGATTATCGGCGGAGCAAACTTGGGTTCATATGAATGACCTGCATAGTAACTGTATGCACCATATTCGCCTCCGATTAAGCCGCCAAAAGTTAACTCTTTAGTCCACATAACATGCGGAGATTTGGCTGCTTGACTGTATGGATTATATCCAGTTACCTCACCAAAACTGCCATAATGACTGCTATATGCTCTAGTTAACCAGTTGCCTGCAATAGAAGACCAGAGCCTATTTTGCGCATTAATAGGTCTTGTCCAGTAATCGGTTGGGACAGGGATATCTTCGTATGGCTGAATTGGATCTTGCTGTACTTCAAGTTCGGTTACAGGACTTTCACTTGGTAAATATGTAGCGTTAGCAAAAGTGTCACCTGCATATGTAAACTGGAAACGGTAGATGCCAGTCATAGTAGGTGTATATGAAAAGTACTGAGAACCAATCGGTGAAGAAGTTAATGGGCCAACAGTTTCTGTAGTTCCATCCGGCTTGGTAATAGTTATTGTCATGCCAGTAAATTTATCAGTAGCTAATGGCGGAATAGGCTGCAATATCGCTGTAACATCAACCGGTTGATTAACTCCAACTGGATTAGGATTTAAAGATAAAAATGCACGGGTTTCCTGATCGGCAGCATTAACGCTAGGCACAAAAGACAGTACCGAAAACATACTCAAACTCAACAAAAAAACAAACAATATTGTTAAAAAATTCTTTCTTGGCTTCATGTTTCTCTCTCCGAAAAACAAGTTCATATAACGTAAATCAATATATAACGCTTTTTGGGAAAGCAAATTTACAAGCTATC
>CAYSWL010000090.1:7632-9814 GCA_964434745.1 uncultured Candidatus Bathyarchaeia archaeon
CAAGCTATCTTTAACATAAAAAGCAGGAATTTAATTAATTTCTAAACAGAAAGATTCAGATAAAGTTGTATGTTACAAAAAGCGCATAATCAGATTTCTAAGTTCAATACTGCACCCAAATAGGTTTTAGCTACTAGACGATGGTTATTAGTAGAAAGAATAAAACTGCTAAACTAATTCAAACCTTATTCGAAGTACCTAAGTACATATAAAGAAAACTCATAAAAATCAAACAAAATCCTCAAAATAGTAAATGTAGCACAGTATCGCCAGTAAAAGGAAAAGTTTAGCGCACTAAACAAAAGCTTAGAAATATTGTTACTATAAAGTCAATACCATTTTAAAAAGGGCGATATTGGTAAGTAAAGTTGACCACAAAAATACAAGTATGCACATAAGTAGACAGATTTAGCAAAATAATAGATTACACACGGGCACAAGGCTTTTAACTACAATAGACAATGAAAAGAAGGGAGAAAAAATGGCACTCAACTTAGACCAACTCCTGATACAAGTTATCCTGACAATCATTTTCGTTGCACCAGCACTTTGGTTAAGTGGAAGACTCTTAGCAGGCAAAGAAAAAGCAAAATTTACAGACGCCATATGGATCGCTGTTCTAGGTAATCTTATCGGTGGAGCAATCACATACTTCTTCTCAGGCATTATCGCTTCTATCATAGTACTGATCATCTGGCTTGCACTTGTCAAGCACTTCTTTGACTGCGGATGGCTAAAAGCACTTGCCATAGCAATAGTCGCTATCCTCATATTCATTGCCGTCGCATTCTTACTTGCACTTCTCTTTGGCATTGCTCTCGCAGGCTTCATAGGATTCTCTGGGATATTCTAAAATAAAATTAAAATTGAAAACAACCACCCAACCTTTTTTCTTTAAAAAAAGTGCAATAAGAAAATACAATTATAAATAAAGGCAAGAGAAGTTAATCGACAAACATTCTGATTTTATTTCTTTTAAGTAAGGGTATATTTTATGGTTCATTCATAAATTCTATAAATTCAGGCAGACTACGAGGAGTTAGCACATAGTTTGTTCGCCGTTGCTCACCTAAAGTTGAAGCGGTCTTAGAGCCATAATTATGCCCTGGATAGACTTCTACTGTATCTGAGAGCCTTAGCAGTTTGTCAAAAAGACTATAATAAAGGTGTTCTGCGTTACCACCAGGCAAATCAACCCGCCCACATTCACCGATAAATAAAGTATCACCAGTAAGCAGCTTTTTGTCGTCAACTAAAAGGCAAATTCCATCAGGTGTATGACCTGGAGTGTATAGTACTTTTATCGGTATATTACCTATAGTAAATATTTCACCGTCTTTAACTTTGATGTCAGATCTGCTATTAGATAATGAGTGGGCTACAATCTGTCCACCTAACTCTGAATGTAACATCATATTTCCTGCGATATGATCTGAGTGTCCATGTGTACAAAATATGTACATTAAAAGAAAGTTTTCACTTTTTAGAACTTCAATGATTTCAGCTGCATTATAACTACTATCAACGACTGCTGCATGTCTTGATACTGGATCAGCTATTATGTAAGAAAAATTATCGCCATGCACCTGTAATTGTCTAAAATACATAACTTCACCCAATTAATTTTCTGATAACATTCTAAAAAACCTTCTAGTAAGGAATATAAATAAAAGTTTAACAGTAGAATAATTGCTAATCAACCAAGTTAGGGCAGCAATATAAATCTGAATTGTCATATGTGAAAATGTAAAGGATAGCTATGATAGAAAAAACGGTAAATTTGAAAACCAAAGTCGTAGTTTTTATCCTAATAACTATTGTTAATATTTTGCTTGCTCGATTTGCTGCTCTTGCAACACCTAACATACCAGGAGCAGATACACTTTACTTTGCGGTAGCATTCATGATACCGTTTGCATTATGGTTTGGGGCGTGGGGAGCAATTGCAGCCTACATTGGTTGTATTGTAGGTTCAGGTTTAGCCGCAGGCTTTTCCGTACCAGTAATTTTTACATGGTCTCTAGCTGACCTATGGCAAGTTCTCATCCCACTGCTAGCCTTTAAAGCGTTATCTGGCGATATTAGCCTGAAAAATAGAAGAGACATAGGACTGTTTGTTGTTTTCGGCTGGATATTTAACAACCTAGCAGGCGCAATTTGGGGTACATTTATTCTAATAATT
>CAYSWL010000091.1:0-9803 GCA_964434745.1 uncultured Candidatus Bathyarchaeia archaeon
TCACAATCCAAAACGCCACAATCTTAGGAAATATCTCGCAGATCGACACCCTGCAGATGAACGGTATCAATTTCGATGTAGCCAAGCCCGCAGTCTGGGACTCAAACAGCACCACCTTCAACTACCAACTACTCTGCGAACTCTGGACATACAACCACCAAACCAACACAGTTACCTATAACAATCGATTCGTAAACCTTCACCTAAACCTAACCGCAACCAACTAAACACATTAGACCCCATATTTTAGTATGGATATGTTAGCTTGCCAAGCTGATATGTTGATTGTGAAAAGTTTTACGATTTGCAAAAGCTTATATGTTAACAGGCAGCCTACTTGGAGAGCAAGGAGAAGAGCTTCAGACGCAGGTGCAATATACGTGAGGGTATTTCCTATTCGTTTCTGCTCTCATCAGAGGGGGACACATCAGCAGCGCAACCAAATAGTAAATTTGCTTATGCGGTGAGTTTGATTTTTAGGCTCTTCTTGTTTGATTTAATTTAAATATCAGTTGCGTAGGTAGCAAGTAAGCGTCCTAGGCGTAGTCTTATGGAGAAAGGCGAAGTAGGCATTACCCCAGCGCACGTCTCAACTTCAAATTCAAATGCGCCAAATAAGGCAAAATATTTTCCTTCGACGCAGGTTGTTATTGCAGCGTTAAATGAGCAAGAAGGCATAGGGTTAACCATAGCCGAGCTCAAACTACATCTCGATAAACCTAAAATCATCGTAGTTGATGGCAAAAGCATCGACCAGACCACACAAGTAGCCAAAAACCTAGACGCCCAAGTAGTTTACCAAGACGGAAAAGGAAAAGGCGACGCCTTCGCCAAAGGCGTAAAATGTATAACCTCCGATACCGACTACATCGTAGTCACAGACGCCGATTACACCTACCCAGCACAACACATACCCGCCATGATCCAAATCCTAGAAAAGAACCCGAAAGTTGGCATGGTATGCGGCAACCGATTTAGCGGTGACACCAACAGCGCTGCCTTCAACAGCCTACTCACCCTAGGCAACAAGCTCATAGCATTAACACATAATGTGCTTAACGGCACCCGCCTACAAGACCCCCTAACCGGCCTACGCGTAATACGAGCAAACATCCTACGCAACTGGCACATCAAATCCGAAGGCTTCGACATAGAAGTAGAACTCAACCACTACGTACAACAAAAAGGCTACCAAATAAAAGAAATCCCAATCCACTACCGACCCCGAATAGGAGAAAAAAAACTCAAAGTACGCCACGCCATAAGCATACTAAAACGCATAATACTAGAAACCATACGCTAATACACTGGAACAAATAATTATCTGTAGCTATTGCTATTTCTTAAGCATGTGGAGGGCAACATAATAGTTACAAAACAAGCAGACCGCTGCCAAGTTAAAAAATTTATGCTAAGCGTGATTGAAGCACAGAGACCTGAAAACGTTAGGCAGATTATTTCTGTTGTTCAACAAACGTACACCTTACCTGAAGATCAAATAACACCTATACTTATAGAATTAGAAAATGAAGGCAAACTCCACTTTACAAAGAAAGGGCACACGAACGCCTCAACACAAAAACCTATACCATTCAAGACCTATGTTTTATCAAATAGAGCTGCCTGGTTCTGGTTCACCATTATATTAGCTATAATAACTACACTGGCTGTGTTTGTTATACCTGAAGGTGTTTATCCGATTGTTTATATCCGCTACGCATTAGGTGTTGTTTTCGTTTTGTTTCTTCCTGGCTTTGCTTTCATAAAAACGCTTTTTCCTTTAGACGCGCCCATTAAAACAGGTAGCGAAAATTTTGATGCTATTGAGCGTATTGTACTAAGCTTGGGTCTAAGTTTAGCTCTGGTGCCCATTGCTGGATTGATTTTGAATTATACTCTTTGGGGTATAAGACTTGTACCCATAATAGTTATCTTGCTTACATTAACAATTGTCTTCTCAACTGTGGCTATACTTCGAGAGTATTATACAAGCAATAAATACAACATAGCCTATGGTAGGCGCAAATAAACTCGTCATCTATACAACTATTAAACTAGATAATTCTGGAAACAAATAATTATCGGAATACTGTTGATGCCATTCCATAAATACCTTCTAAGCAGTATGAGTGTGAATGATGTATGGATAAAGCCTATCAGGTTCTTAACGTAGTACTCATAGCACACAAATAGGCGCCTAAAATTTTACATCCATGAGAAGAATCTGTCTTTCAGAGTCGCTTGTAGAGTCTAAACACTCGTCCATCTTGTGTTAGTGGCTTTACACGTTTACTTTTGTGGGGCTCAATTAGTTCTATGCTCTTGTCCTTGAGATCTACATCCAGCGGACCACTATCGTAGGCTCTATCGCCGATCAGTCGCATTAGTTTTGCTTTGATGAATTTAACCTCAAAGACATTTAACAAGTTTTATTTCGTGAAGCAAAATGCTTGCAGTGCATATGGTGATAAAGACAAAAGAGGTCTGTTACTGCCATGACTCTCGCAGCCTTTGCCTTGCTTGGTCGTTCCACATATTTTCCCCCTTTTTGCTAATAAAAGTGCCATCAATAATGCACTTAGGTGAATCCAAACCTCCCCGGATGTGCATATCTTCAGCCAAAGCCTTTAGCACGCTTCCCAGCACGTCTGTTTTAGCTCATTGCTAAACTGCAATGACAGGTCTGTTATGGCAGAAACCGCTTTGGAATATCATGCCAAGGTGCTTAGTTGCGCAAAATCAATGTGTCTTTAGTATCTCCCTTGAGTTTTGCCATCTATCTTTTTGATGAGGTCGCGGAAATAACGCTTTGAGCACAACCTACTGTTTATAAGTTAAATCCATACTTACTCCTAAGGAAATAAAAACAAAAACAACTGTTTATGAGATAATTTAATTTTTCTTGATGCTTAGTTAAATAACATCCCCAATAGATGTTTTAAAGCACATATTTTTTGGGCTTAAAAAATTGTATGTGGTTGCTTTGGTGCCTGTTATTACTGTGGCTGTTTCTACGTTTAGGGAAAGCTACTTTGATTGGGTGCTTGAACTTTTAAATTCGCTTAAATACCAAACCTTTAAGGATTTTACAGTTCTACTTATTGTTAATAGTAATTATAATTATTTTAAGAAACTCAATGAAATTAAAAAAGCAAGTACTTTTCCATTTAGAATTAATATAATCTACAATTCGCAAGAAAAAGGGATTGCTCATGCTAGAAATATAGCCCTCAACGAGGCAACTACACCTTACATTGCATTTACTGATGATGATGCAATTCCCGACACTAATTGGTTAAAGATTATTGCTGGAACATTTATGACTGTTGATAAAGTAGGGGCAGTAACTGGGCCTGTTATTGCAAACTGGACTGTTGCTACCGCAAATTCAAAATTGTGGTTCCCTAAAGAGCTATACTGGGTTATCGGATGTATTGATAAGTTTTCATGTATTAAAAGTGTACGAAACGGTTTTGCTTCAAACCTTGCATTGGACCGGGAAGTTGTTATCAACTGTGGGGGATTTAATGAAAACTTTGGATATAAACAATGCTATCCTATGGTGGGCGAAGAACCTGAACTTTGCCTGAAACTGCAAAAGAAGGGCAAATTTACTCTTTGGAACCCCAAATTAATTGTCTACCATCGCATCACATCTAATAGGTTGAAGTTAGCCAACGTTTTAATCCGGTCTTATATTGAAGGAAGGACAAAAGCTCATTTGAAGAAGCTTTTAGGTAATGAAGCTACATCAGTTGAAAAAGAGCATATGTGGGCTGTGATGAAAGCATTTATGCAAACAGGCTCGTTGCGGTCCAAAGTGTATTTGGCAACTTCTACTTCTGCAGTAGCAGTTGGTTACTTCTTAACTGATGCAAAAATACGTTTAAAGCATGTTTTAGGACAAAACTGGGTTTAAATTAGTAAAAGTCTCTTTATTCGAAAGATCATATTGGATTTGTTAATATTGAGAATTCTTCAAGTTAGTTCACAATACTATCCTGCTATTGGTGGGCTAGAAGAACATGTAAAAAATATTTGTGAAAGGATAGCAAAAATTTACGATATAACTGTGGCAACAACTGATCCCACAGGTATTCTACCTAAAGAGGAAAATATTAACAATGTCAAGGTTATCCGGTTCAAATCATGGGCTCCAGGATGTGCATATCACTATTCTAGTGAACTTCAAAGATATTTAAAGCGCAATTGTGACAGTTTTGATTTAGTCCACGCACATAATTATCATTCATTCCCAGCGTTATATGCCGCACGCGCAAAAACGAATAACAGACTAATTATTACGCCTCATTATCACGGTACTGGTCATACTATTTTACGAAAACTTCTTCATATACCCTATAAACGAATTGGTAAACAAATTTTTGATAAATCCGATGAAATTATATGTGTCTCAAGATTTGAGCAGAATTTACTACTTAAAAATTTTAAGATTAACCCTGCAAAAACTCATGTTATTCCTAACGGTGTAAATATTGATGATTTTAAAGGTATTACAAAGCGGAAAAAAAAATATAGAACAATTTTGTTTGTTGGTAGATTAGAAAAATACAAAGGTGTGCAAAATATTATTCAAGCTTTGCCAAAAATAGATAAAGATATAATTCTTGAGATTGTTGGTACAGGTCCATTTGAAACAAATTTGGTTAAACTGACCTCTTATTTGCATTTGGGTGACCGAGTTACCTTTTTGAAAGATTTAACGAGAAACGAACTGATACAGAGGTATGTTAATGCTGATCTGTTTGTTTTATTATCGGAGCATGAGTCATATGGAATATGTATTGGTGAAGCATTAACTGCTGGAACACCTTGTTTGGTTGCCAATACATCTGCGTTAAGTGAGTGGATTGATAACGAAAATTGCATAGGCATAACTTATCCAATAGATCTTAACGAGTTAGTTTGTCTTATCCAACGTTTTATTGGTAAGAGTACAATTAAAAAAGAGATTGTTAGCTGGGATGAAGTCGTAAATAATTTAGTCAGGCTTTATGAAAAGAATTTTAATAAAATGGGTTAACTATCTAATTATAAATTTATGATAGCTATTGATTGAAACCTAATTATTTTATTTAATTGGTGTAGTCATTGCAAATATTGTTCCTAACAGAAAATTTTTACCCAAATGGGAGTGGTGGTGAACTCGCCACTTTTCTTTATGCTAATATTTTAAGTAGAGCAGGATTCAAAGTAGTAGTTGTTACAAACCGCTTTTCATTGTTGGATCCTCCATTCACAAAAAATGGCAACCTGATAATTTTCCGACTTCAGCTTTTTGGTAATTCTACTCCTTCTAAATTCTCAATTTTAGCGCGATCGGGAATCTTACTATCAACTGGATTAAGAAAGCTAATTGAGAACTCCGATGCAATTTATATTCCTGGTTTTTGGTATCCTGCAATTATATTAGCTAAGTCTTTCAAGAAACCTGTGATAACACATTTGCACGGTTATTCTCCAATTTGTCCACTGGCAACTAATTACCCGCTCAATAAAGCATTTAGCACTAATTGTAATTTTACCTGTTGTTCTAAATGTATTTCAGCTTACGAGATATCTCTCGGAAGAGATTTTTTCCCATATTTAGGGTCATTGATATTTAATTCTCTTATAGGAAATAGCTATAATCGAATAGCGGAAATGAGCGATGCATTAATTTGTGTGTCAGAAGCTCAGAAAAAAATATTTGTCAAAAAGAATCCTTCTTTTGCCTCCAAACTTCATGTCATTTACAATCCCTTGCCTAATATTCCTTTTAATAATGAAATAGGTTCTGATATAGGCTATTTTGGGGGGTCATCTTCATTAAAAGGATTCGATACTCTCTTAAAATCTATGGCTTTTTTGCGTAATGAATTAAAAGACACAACCATTAAAGTCCATGCAACAAACTTGAATTTTAGCGAATCTCAGCGTCAATTAATTGAGCGATTTGGATTTGTACCCTATCAACGGTTACAAATGTTAGATTATGAGAAATTGCAGACTAAGCTGAAAGGAGTTGTGATTCCTTCGGCTTGGCAGGAACCTTTTGGATATGTGGCTATTGAAGCTTTGTTAAGAGGTAAACTAGTAATTGCTGCAGAAATCGGCGGCCTTCCAGAGGTGTTAAAAGATTGTCCTGGTTCTTGGTTTTTTCCGTCTAATGACTTCAAAAAGTTAGCTCAAATGTTGCTAATAATTAAAAACCTAAGTGAGGAAGAATCCACAAACCTATGTCTTCAAAATAGAACAGTAATCATGGAGAAATTTAGTAATGAAAAAATTCTTAAAAAATTTATTACCATACTTGAAAAAGTTATTTATCATTATTCCAGCTAATTTGTTTATACATTTAGAGGTTTGCTTAGGCTCCATTGGATATTAAGGAGTTTTACTGAGCTTTTTTACGAAACTTGGTCGCAAACAGATGTTAATACGCAGCGTGTGTGGTCAACTAACAAGGGTTATCTTTGAAGGTGGGACCAACTATTCTGTTAACACCTTTGGCACTTATGCTCCATTTGGCAAAAGTGTGCTAGGCTTTATGGCTAATTTTAAGGATAAAAGTGCAATATTGCTTTTTAGATAAAATTGAAGCAACTAATCAGGCAAATAGCATTATGATGTTTTTAGATAACTTTTGCTCCCATAGCGCTGAAAAGACAATTAACCTTAGCTTGGCATATATTTAGCCTTTCTGACACATGTTATCCAGCTCTTAAATCTAATTGAGCATCTTTAGCGAACGCTTAATATGTGATTTTTCATTTGCACTATTTAGGAGCAGAAGAGTTCTTAGCAAAATATAAAAAGCCTAAATCAACCTAGCAAAGAAAATCAGCTTTGCAAAAAATAGGTACAAGTCTTTACACCAAAACAATACAACCAAAAGTATTTTTTCCGATAGATAATCAAAATATATTTAGCAACTATTCTTACAAATTAATTGTATCGATTTGATGAAATATGCCGAAGAAAATACTCGTGGCCGGAGCATTCGGTACCGGAAATTTGGGTGATGATGCCATATTAAATGGATTATTAAGACGTTTAACCCATAGTGGAGAAATTCTCAAGTGTAATATTGTTGTGTTTTCGCGAAATCCTTATCGAACTGCCCTCCAAGAGAAGGTATGTGCCAAACGAAGAAACTTGTTGGACATAATTAGGTCTGATATAGTAATTATTGGCGGTGGATCATTATTTACAGATTGGGACAGAATGGCCTTGAAATATTCAGTATTAGGTATATTATCAAAATTATTATCAAAAAAAACTGTATTTTATGCTGTAGGCGTTTCTTCAATACAAAATCCTATTACTAGAGTCCTAACTATACTAAGTTTAAATTTGGCTGATGAAATCTCGGTAAGAGACGCTGAAAGTCGCGCACAGTTTATAAATCTTGGTATTAAAAAAACAATCAAAATTGTCGAAGACCCCGCGTTAGATGTAGAACCAATATCATGTGAATTAGCTAGGCAATTTCTTAATAACTTTGGCATTAGTTATAACAATAAAGTTATAATCGGAGTAACATCTCAATTTATTCCCCATGAAGAATCTAATACAACAAATTTCTTTCTTCTGGATATCTTTTCCAAACTCTTGAGAGAATTTGATGCTTTACAAATAATTTTTATACCATTTTCCACAAGTAGAACTCTTAATAAAGAAAATGATGTAGCTTACGGAAAATGGTTTCAGAAACAATTAAAAAATGAAAACTTCGTTGTATTAAATTGTCAATTTACACCCAGTGAAATTATGGGAATATTGAGTATCTGTGACATTGTGATATCTACTCGATTACATCCTTTGATATTATCATTCAAGGTAAATACTACAGCCATTGGTGTCGGCGTATGGGAGAAAGTCTTCGCTTTTTGTAAACAACATAATTTACCTATTATCGATTCCCAAAGTCCAACTGAATCCTATACTATTATCGAGAAGATAATTGAGCAAAAACTTAAATATTTAGCATAAAACTGTCGTATTAGGTGAACCATAAACCTTATTTCATAAATAATACAAGGGTAACCATCTTAGTTTCAGAAAAAATATTATTTATCCAAACCTTAGCTGATTTTAGGACATTCTAAATTAAGAGATTACAATATTTCCAATATCCGAGATTGACTGTTGCTATAATATTTAATGTTAGGAAAAATGTTCATGTTACCATATATAAGTAAAGACAGATTTCTTGAGTTTGTAGCTTATTCTATTATTATTGCTGCTTTCATCATTTCAATTGTATTTCCAGTAGTTATACAATTTACTGAACCTTTTGCAGCACCGACTGCAGTACATTCAAAAACGATAATGAACACGGGACATTTAGCTCAGGGAGGATTTTTACCTTATCCTCAAGTTTTTTGGGGTAATGCGATTAATTCTCAAATACAATATCCTTTGGCATCCATTTTAGTCTCTGTATTCATGCTAATTAGTGGTATTCCGTTCCAATACGCTATGTTTATTCCCCTTTCTGCAATAGGAAACATAATTTATGTTGTTTTAGCCAAATATATTTTCGATAGAATTACTAGCAATAAAGGTGTTGCTTGGTTTTTTTCAGCATTATTTTACTTGTATTTCGTGGTGTCAATAAGTGCTAACGGCACTATTGGTTATGCCTCTTTAGGAATTACTTTTTTGGCTTTTTTAATTTATATTTACTTACGCTTTTCATATGAGAGCAAGATTCCAGTTTTCAATTCAAACCATTTTGGATTAATGGTTATTCTGATCATACTAGTTGTGGCAATTGGATTTCTATACTATTTTGCTACAATTGATGTAATTGCTCTTATGGCATTATTAATAATAGCCACGCCCCTTGCAAAAAATTCTTTACCTAGAAAAAGACCTTGGCTTGAGTGCTCTATTTTAATTATTGCACTTTTTCTATTCTTAGGAAAAGCACTCATGGTGGAACAGATTCAAAATGCGACAATAACTCAAATGTTTTCAAATTTTTGGCAGTATATAGGATCGATGGTCGGTAGATTTGGAATAAAACTAGATTGGCTAAATACTGAGTCTACCCTATGGAATATGAATCTGGTTCATTATGATCCCATAACCTCTTTAGGGAGTAGAATGCTGCTTATTACACAATACTCTTCCTTATTTGTTGTATTAGCTTGCTTATTCGCTTATAGGCCACAAAAAGTTCAAAGTATTTCTAAATATGTAGTTTGGCTGTTCTGTATTTTTATTCTATTTTCAAGTTTTGGTGAACTAGGCTACCTCACTATTGGTCCTAAATCGCCACTTCGTCTACTTTTATGGTTTGGACCAATAGTAACATTATCAATAGCTATTGGGTTTCTTAATAAAAAAAATAGAATTATTAAACTCAGAAATAAACTCAACATAGTTGGTGTAATTTTAGTTATATTCCTTTTTTGTGCAGGCACATGGGGTGGACTACATGTAGCAGCCACATATGGACTCGCTAGTGCTAAACCGTTGGCATATGATCACATTTACCCATTATCTAGCTTCATTTGTACGTACGCTAATAGCGTCAGGCCCTTTGTATTTACATGTGATGAAAACTATGCCGCAAATGTTTTTTTTATAACCTCGATTTATAATAAAACCCACTCAATAGTGGCAGAACCCTTACTTGGTGACGCAATAGCTCTCAATAATGCGATTGTCTCTGGAGATCCACAACTTTTTCTTTCTGAGATATCAGATAGGAATATTAATTATCTTCTGATTGTTGACGACGGAAAACCAATATATGGAGATGTATGGGGTTATATAATAAACGGGCAGAA
>CAYSWL010000092.1:0-9784 GCA_964434745.1 uncultured Candidatus Bathyarchaeia archaeon
GAGCGAATGCGGAGAATTATTTGATGATTGAAAGACGTTCAAGAAATGAAATTCTGTTAAATGTATTAGAGAGCCTGACTAGTGGTGGTCTTAAAAAAACTCACATTATGTACCAGTGTAATCTTTCTTGGAGTATGGTAAATGAAGCACTCGTTACTTTGTCTGATAAATCTCTAATAACCTTAGATGATGGTGGTCAGCGTAAATACAAAATTACTCAAAAAGGTTTAAAGATGCTTGAACTTCATAAGCAAATTCAAGACGGCTTAAGCAAAACTTCATCTAACTTCAAATAAATTGTTGCTTTAACTTTTTTTAGCGAAACAAGTTTCTTTAGTTCAAATTTTTTGTTTGAGTAGTGGTAATGGCTTTTTCTGAATGGCTTAATGGTTTTTCTTGTCTTTTCTTGTTAATTTTCTGGTTTTTTTAATGTTGGTTTTGTTATAGACTATTTTTTTGTTCTTCTGGAGAATATTATGGTTGGTTCGTATTTGAAATATAGATTAGTTATTGTCGCAATGATGTTATAACACAGCAATTTATGTGAGTTTTGGTCTTAAAAGACGTGTATGGGCGTTGAAAGCGGGCTAGCGAGTAATCGAGTTTTGTAACGCGCCTGTTTGAACGTGAGATGAAATGCTGTGGTAACTTCAATTTGTAATCAGGTATATGCGGATATGGGTTCTGTAACTGTGATTATTCCAACGTTAAATGAAGGAAAAAGTATTTCGGGGATAATTAATAAGTTACAGGGTTTAGGGTATTCGAAAATTTTGATAATTGATGGAAAATCTAACGATCAGACCGTTGAGATTGCTAAAGATATGGGTGCAGATGTTCTTATTCAAGACGGTATCGGTAAAGGTGATGCTCTAAGGCAGGCTCTTAGTTATGATGATCTTGGTGATCTGGTTATTATTATGGATGCGGATGGTTCGATGGATCCTGCTGAGATTCCTGCTTTTCTTTCTCCGCTAGAAAATGGGCAGGCTGATATTACTAAGGGTTCAAGGTTTTTAGGTACTGGCTTTTCTGAGGATATGACTTTGCTGCGAAGATTTGGTAATGGGGTTTTTGTGTTTTTGGTTAATAATTTCTTTTCAGCAAAGTATACGGATTTGTGTTATGGATATGCTGCGTTTAAGAAAGATGCGATAAGAAAGTTATTGCCTATTTTGAAGTCTGATAAGTTTGAGATTGAGACTGAGATTTTTGTGAAAGCTAAAAAGATGGGGTTAAAGATTGCAGAAGTGCCTAGTGTAGAGTATAGGCGGCTTCATGGGAAGTCTAATTTGAATACGTTTAGAGATGGCTTTAAGATTCTTAGTTTGATCTTTCGTGAAGCCTTCTAGTTGGCTTTGGATGGCTTATTGTTTTAATTTAGGTGACTTGATTGATCGGTAATTTCAAGCTTGGCAGGTTGGTAGGCGGCTCGAAAGCAGCGGTAGCATTAGCGGCGAAGGTTGGTTTGTTGTTTGGTGGGTTGGTTTGGGGTTGAGTAGTGTTTCTGTGATTGTTTCAACTTTTACGAAAAAGAGACTGTCTTCTATTCTTGAGTGCATTTCTTCTCTGGAGAGGCAGACTGTTAGGCCCGCTGAGGTTGTTTTGGTGTTAGATCCGGTTGATGAGTTGGTTAATTTTTATGCTAAACATGTGCCTTCTTTTGTGCGTATTGTTGTTTCTAATGGTGTTGGTTTATCGTATGCACGAAATACAGGTGTGCGAAGTGCTGTTGGGGATATTGTTGCATTTATTGATGATGACGCTTATGCTGATGAACGGTGGCTGGAGAATTCTCTTGAAAACTACGAGCGTTCTGAGGTGATAGGTGTTGGTGGGGCGATTTGTGCTAGTTGGCAGGTTAGTCGGCCGTTGTGGTTTCCTGAAGAGTTAGATTGGATTGTTGGCTGCTCCTATAGGGGTTTGCCGGTTGTTCGTTCTGAGATTCGAAACCCGATTGGGTGTAATATGTCTTTTAGGAAATCTGTTTTTGAGAAGGCTGGCTATTTTAAGACCGATATTGGTCGTTGTGGGAATACTTTGTTATGTAATGAGGAAACTGAGTTTTCTGTTCGCGCTTTAAGTGTAGTTCCAGGGTCTAAGATTATTTATGAGCCTTCAGCGGTTGTATATCATAAGGTAAGTAGGAATCGTGAGAATTTTAAGTATATTTGGAAACGATCGTTCTATGAAGGCATATCGAAAGCGACTATAAGTTATAAGTCTGATTCGAAGATGCTTTCTAGTGAAGGTTCTTATCTGCGTTTGTTGCTTGCTGAGGCGATTCCTTTGCGGCTTAAGCATTTTTATGCACTTAGAAATGTTGGGGAGCTGTTTACTTTGTTGCTTTCGCTTTTTGGTGTGTTTGCCGGGTTTGCTGCTGGTCGAATGTCTAGGAGGTTTGCAAAATAAGTTCTGTTAATGAAATTGTTAGTGAGGGTATGTGTTGTGGTTGTGGTACTTGTGCAGGGATTTGCCCAAGTAATGCTATAGAAATGCAAGTTTCTGATGGCTTGTTTGTACCTAAAGTAGATGAGGCAAATTGTAGTGGTTGTGGGTTGTGTGTTAAGAGTTGTCCTGGAGTTGCAGTTGATTTTGAATCTTTACAACACCAAGTTTTCGGCGAAAAGCCTTCTGATGTAGATGTTGGGTATGCTTTGTCTTGTCATGTTGGCTATGCTTCTGATAGCTGTATACGTGAGAGTTCTACTTCTGGTGGAGTAATTTCTCAGCTGTTAATTTTTGCTTTAGAGCGTAAATTGATTGATGGTGCTGTTGTTACTAGGATGCGAAAGGATAATGCGCTAATTCCTGAAACATTCATTGCTCGAAGCAAAGAAGAGATTCTTGAAGCGGCTAACTCGAAATATTGTCCTGTAGCTACTAATGTGTGTATTAAAGAGATTTTGAAAACTCAAGGTCGCTATGCAGTTGTTGGGTTGCCTTGTCATTTAGAAGGTATGCGAAAAGCTGAAGCGCTCTCTCCAGTGCTTAAACAGCGTGTAGTTTTACATTTAGGATTGTTGTGTTCTCATACTGTAGATTTTGCTGGCATCTATTTTCTGATGAAAAAAATCGGCGTAAAAGATGGCGATGTGCAAAAGATTGCTTATCGGGGAAATGGTTGGCCAGGCTTTCTATCGGTTGAGACTAAAGATGGTTCACATGTAAAGATGCCTTTGGTTGGTAGTTGGCATGCGTATTGGCCTTTGTTTTCCTCCTTCTTTTTTACGCCTATGCGTTGTACGATGTGTCCTGATCAGGCAGCAGAGTTTGCTGACCTATCGTTTGGTGATGCTTGGCTTCCTGAATTGAAACATGAAAAAATTGGGACCTCAATAATTATTTCTAGAACTTCTGGTGGCCAAAACTTGATTGATTTAGCTCAGCAATCTGGTGTTCTGGTCTTAGTTCCTGCTGGGTTAGAAAAAGTTATGCAGTCTCAGTTTGTTAATATGGTATTTAAAAAGCAGGATTTGCCTTCGCGGTTAACTTTGCTGCATTTAATGGGTAAAAAATCGCCAAATTATGTTCCCCGCCTATATAGTTCAGTAAGGTTAGTTTCTGTGTTGCGTAGTTTCTATGTTTATTTTAGCATTAAAGCTTCATCGAATAAGCAGTTTCAGTCCTTTCTTTTACATGCCCCGTTTCCCTTGATTCGTCTCTACTATGGATTGTATAAGTCACTATGTGTGATTTGAAAAGGAGCGAAAAATTTGTTATGTCGGCTTTTAAAACACATTTTATTCACGTTGGAAATATGAATAATAAAGGTACCCAAGCACTTTTTTCAAGCGATGTTGCCATCATAAAAGAGATTTCGCCAGATGCTTCGGTGTCGGTATCCACCCCAGATATTGTAGGAGTGCAAAAGTTAGGCTTGCCCTTGTCTCATATTTTGCCTCCTATGGTGGATATTCCCTACGATAAAGCTGATCAGATATGCAAAAGTCGCGGTCATGGGCGAAGTGGATTTTACTACAAAGGCTTAACTATGGCCATTTTGCTGCTAATGCCAGTTCAGACTGTGTTTTCACTATTTTCTGTATTGCTTTCCAGGGCGGGGTTGAGGCCGCTTTATCGTGGTGAGGTTGTTGAGCAGTTTAAGAATAGTGATTTGGTTATTTCGCATAGTGATGAGAATTTTAAGGAGACTGCTTCTCAGTTGCCGCTTAATCCTTATTGGGCTCTTACTTGGTGGTCTATGCTTATTTCTAGAACTTTAGATATTATGGTTGCGCGTTCTTTAGGTAAATCGGTTGTGTTGTTTCCTAACTCTGTTGGGCCGTTTCGTACTTGGCTTGGTCGTTTTCTTGTGCGTTTGTCTTTGAATAATTGTGATTATCTTCTTATTAGAGATCCAATTTCGTATAATATTGTAAATCAGTTAGGTATTCGTAGCTCGAAGCTTTTGACTTATGATACTGCGTTGCTTTTTACTGATGCTTCTCCTTTGCCTTCTAGTCCTGTTGATGTACCGCGGCCTGTTATTGGGGTGTCGGCAGGTATCTATAGTAATAGTTTGTCAAAGTTTGAGGTTCTTAACTATATTGAATCTCACGCGGATGCTTTAGATGATGCGATTGAAAAGTTTGGGGTTAGGGTTGCGTTTTTGCCTCATTATATTAGCGGTTTTAGTAATGATGATTTGGATGTAAGTAACCGGATTTTAGAAAGGATGGATAGGCAAGATCAGGCGTGTATTATTACTGCTGAAGGTGTGCCTGAGTTTAAGTATCTTCTTAACCAGATGGATTTGGTTATTTCTTCAAAGATGCATCCAGCCATTTTGGCCGCTACTGCGTATGTGCCTGTGTTATGTATTGTTTATGATCATAAGCAGACTGGCTTTTTCCAGCGCTTGGATATGGCTCAGTGTACGTTAGATATTAGTGAAGTATCGCATGAGGCGTTGTTTGATAAGTTGGATCAGACTTGGAGCCATAAAGATGCTCTTAGGCAGTCGTTGAGTGTGCGTATTCCCCAGTGGCAACGTGGGGTTAGTGGCGCGATTAAAGCTGTAGTAAATTTGTATGTTAATCGGAGGGAATAGTTTTGACTAATTATTTGAGGGCTTTTTCTTATCTTGATCAACTTCAGAAACGTGCGTATTGGTCGCAAAGTAAACTTGAAGAGTATCAGAATAAGAAGCTTCAACAATTAGTCAGATACGCCTATTTGCATGTTCCTTATTATAATCGTAAGTTTAAGGCGCTTGGTTTAGGTCCTGAAGATATTAAAAGTAAGCATGATTTAGTTAAGCTGCCTTTGATTAGGAAAGCTGAAATTAAGGCGAATCTTTCAGATTTTATTTCTGATGAGTATGATGTTAAGAAGCTGCGTATGGTTTCTACAAGCGGCTCTACTGGTGAACCATTATTTCTTTATCTTAATAGTTCTGAGGTTGAGTTTCGTAAAGCGAAGCATCTTAGGGCAAATACTAGTTTAGGTCAAAAGCCTTGGGATCGCTGGGTTACTATTACTGGGCCTCAGCATGTTGCTAAAACAACTAGGTTTCAGCGACTGTTAGGGTTGTATATGCCTGTAACGGTTTCTGTATTTAATGATATCTCTAAGCAGATTTCGTTACTAGAAGAGCTTAAGCCAGCTGTACTTGACGGCTATTCTAGTTCGCTTTATCTTTTGGCTAAAGAGGTTGAGAAAAGAAATCTTAAGACAATTAGGCCTCGTTTTATTATTGGCGGCGCTGAGTTGGTAGATGCTTCATCACGAAAGTATGTTTCTAAAGTGTTTGGGGTGCCGTTTTATGATCAGTATTCTAGTGTTGAGTTTGAGCGGATGGCTTGGCAGTGTCCGGAATGTAAAGAGTATCATATTGATGCTGATGCGTTAGTGTTAGAGTTTCTTGACAAGGCCGGTGAGGGTGTAGCTGCTGGAGAGTCTGGTGAAGTTGTATGCACTAGCTTGTTTAATTATGCTATGCCGCTGATTCGTTATGCTATTGGCGATGTTGGTATTCCTTCGAATTGTAGTTGTGACTGTGAGCGGACTTTGCCTATGATGCGTATGGTTGAAGGAAGAAAAGATTCTTTGCTAATTTTGCCAAGTGGACAAATGCTTACTCCAAGAGCTTTCACTTTTGCAGTCCACCTTTTTGAGTACTATGATCAAATTGAAAAGTTCAGGGTTATTCAAAAGAAGCTAGATCTGTTTGAATTTAATTTGAAACTGAAAAATAGTAGTCGTGTTTCTGGTACGGTTATTGAACGTGCACTTTTGAACCATTTGGCAAAGACGTTTTCGTTAGATGGTGCAAAGTTTTTTGTGAATTTTGTTGATGATATTCCTTTAGATAAAAACGGTAAATTGAGCATTGTTGTTTCTCAGCTTGATTCAAATAGCAAGGCAAAATTGTTAGAAAAAATTTGATCAATAAGTTTGATGTTGGTGAAATCTATAGGTGCTTTAAATAAGTGGTTGGTTTCGCTTCTAATCGTTGTAGTATGTGCTGGTTTGTTAGTTTATACTATTGTTTCTACCTCTATTTTGCGTATAGATTCGTCTAGTCTTGGTCTTGTTAGTGAGTTGCCTTTAACCTATTATGCGGGTTTGGTTTTGCTTGGGGCTGTGTGGTTTTTTGGGTTTAAGTTTAAGTATTATTTGCCTGTGGCTTTGGTGCTTACTTTTGCGTATTTGTATATTGCTCCTGGAATTATTCGTGAGCCTGTTTGGATTAGTAACTCTTTTTATCCGTTTGGGGAAAGTTTGCTAATTGTTCAAAATGGTCATTTGGTTGATAATCCGGCTGCTTCTATGGTTAGTTATCATTATTGGCCGCTTTTCTTGTATTTTTCAAGTGCGTTTAGTATGTTAACTGGTTTGCCTGATAATGTTTTGCTAAAGTTATTTCCCATTATTACTGTTGGCATGTATGCTTTGTTGGCTTTTCTGATTTTACGTGTTAAGCTTGCTTTGCCTTATGCTGCTTTAGGCTCTGCAATTGTGCTTGCTAGCTTGTTTATTCGTCAGCAGTATTTTGGTCCTCAAGCTATCGCATACATTTTGTTTCTTACTTTGGTGTTGGTTGTTTCGTTACTATTTTTTGGTGAGAAGATTTCTGGTAGTCATCAGCGTAGTTTGTTAGTGTTGTTGTTTTTGATTTTTGCTGTTACGACCTTTATGCATCCTTTAACTTCTTTTATGGAGTTAGCTGTGATTTTTGCGTTTTACCTGTCTGATCGGTTTACGGTTAAGAAAAGTCCAATCCGGTTTGGTAGATTGTTGCTTGTTGGGGTTGTTATTTGGTTAGCTTACAATAGTTATGCTGCTGCTCCTTTCTTTAATACGGCTATTTCCCATTATTTGGAGATATTTACTGGTTCACGAGGCTTAACTATAGTTGGCGAATCATCTAGAGTTATTAGCTCTACTGCGATGAGAATGAACTTTATCGCTTCATGGGCCATTGTAGGATTAACCGGGTTAATTGCCGCTATATCCATACTTAGTGTTTTGTGGAAGGTGCGGCGTAAGCGGTCTGAGCTTGCTTTTCCTTTGTTTAATATTTTTATGCTTATTTTAATGGGTGCTTTTGCTTTTGGAGGCGAATATGGTGCTGTTGAAGGCTACCAGCGTGCTTTCATGTTTGGTTTAGTTCCAATTAGTTTTCTTATAGTTAGTTTTCTGGCTAAAAAGCCAAAGTTGCTATTTGTGGTGCTTTTAGTGTTGCTGTTTCTTAATATACCGGCGCAGTATGGTTCAGATACTTACCGACTAGCTACGGCTCCTCATATGGCTGGCACAGAATTTATTGCTGAGCATGCTCCTAATAATATTAAATTAATTGGCGAATTTACCTTATACATAAAATATTATGAGCCTACCAAAACATATCGCGTATTAGATGTAGGTTTGAATTCGCCGTTTAATAGAGTTCCTAACTCAACAACCTTACGTGACCAACTTTTCGATGCTGACTATATCCTTCTTTCAGACTTACAACGCAACCTGTTTATGTTCTACATTGGCCGAGACCCACTAAATGAGGCGTTAACAGATAATTCTGATCAAACTCGGCTGCGTATTAACCAAATTTGTGATACTGGCGAATTTAGATTACTACAGCCAATAAAAAAGACAGGAAAATAACAAGATGCTAAACAAAACACTATTGAAATTTGTTACAAGTTTTGGTTTAGCTTATGGTTTAGTTTTCATAATTGTTGGAGAAAAATAAATGATAAATCTAAGTAAGCATACTAGTAAGTTAGCGGATTCTTTTAGGTGGAATAAATTAGCTTTGATTTTAGGTTACAATTTATTTCTTGTTTTTGTTTTTGGGGTGTGTGTATGAAGTCTGGTTTTTCTTTTGATGTTATAGTGATTGTTGCTTTGCTTTTGTCTGTTGTTGGGGTAGCTGCGGTTTCGTTTTTCTTGTTAGGTGATTTTAATGCGAATGTAGTTAATTATGCAACTTTTACGCCTACTGTTAATGCTGAGTATGCCCAGTTTTTGCAGTATTCGATAATTTCTATTGCGTTAACTATGGTTTTTTCATTGCTTTCGGCGTTAATGTTATTTTTCCATTATCGGACGCGAAGTGGCCGATTGAAAGTTGTTGGTGCATTATTTGTTTTCTTATTTATCTTATCGGTGTTTATCTCGTTAGGTTTATTTAATTCTTTTAATGATCTAGTTTCAGTTGAGATTGCCCGGTTTGATGCTAATTTGGCTGGTTCGTGGGCTAGATTTTTTGAGAATTATGCTTTTGGATTCTTTATTATTCAGACTATAATTGTTGGTCTTGGAGCGGTAAGTCTTGCTTTAATACCGGTTAGTAACCGTCTTCCTATAAAGAGCACTTTGCCTAAAGCTGTCTCTCTTCTATTTTTAACCGTTGGTGCTAGCATACTTGGTTTTTCTATTCTTTATGAGTCAGTTATTTCTCTTTTAGCTGGATTAGGCTTAGCGTTTTGGGGTAGTAGCTTAATTTTTGTTTCTGCTGGTAGTTATGTGAAAAAAGAAGTTGCTGAAGCAACCAGCCTTTACTATATAGATTCATTTTCAAACCTCTACGATCAAGCTGGCGATGCAAATGAGTTAGTTTATTTTCCATTAAGCTATGCTCAAAGTGGTGGAGTAAATCGGGTTTGTGTTGTCAAATCCTCTAAAGTGTTTGGTGAAACTTTTGATAAGATATCTTATCAAAACTGTATAGGTGCAAATGGTCAAGGTTTGATGAAGGCTCCTGCTGCTGATTTACTTATGTTATTTGAGAAGACTGCTGGTAAACGCTTTGATGGAGCAGATTATGGTTATTTTGAGCGTGTTATTCCAAAGTTGTTGGTTGCAGATTTAGATATTGCCCAAAATGCTAAGGTTGAAAGAGTTGGTGAAGTTGTGTATGTAAGGATTGAAAATCCGCTTGACTATGTGTTTTATGCTGAAGCCCGTCAACATCCACGCTTACTTACTTCTATTGGTACTCCACTATCTAGTGCTATTGCTTGTGCGTTATCAAATTCTACTCGTAGAGTTGTTTGGACAAAAAACCATCAAATAAGCAAAGATGGAAAAACAATCGAAATTGAATATCAACTTCTGGATAATTTGGAGGCTGCTTAGCTAATGTTTAGTTTTGAGTTACTTTGGGATATTAGTATCCTATTTGGCTTAATTGCAGTAGTGCTAATTATGTACACTGAGTTCATTTCGCCCTACTATGGAAAAGCCAACATGCGCCTTAACAGAAAACGGTTGAACTTAACAGCTTTACTTGCCGTCTCAATATTTCTAGTATTAATGGGCATACGAGTATTTACAA
>CAYSWL010000093.1:0-4632 GCA_964434745.1 uncultured Candidatus Bathyarchaeia archaeon
TAGTAGTCATTTCTAATATTAATTTTTCGTTTTCTACTCTACAACTTTGAGGCTATCAGAATAAACTATTTTTTGTTTTCGAAATGTGGCGTAAAGGGAAAATTTACATTAGCAACCCAGCCATTTTTTCCTTAGTGGCAACCAATAGCTAGTAGTACATAACCAGCTAGCCACCAAACTGGAGCGATTAGAGGAAAAGTAAGGAGAAAAATCAGGCGAAGGAGCACCAGTATCTTTTGAGTCCTTATTACCCATTTCGTAATTGACTATTTGATTACAGCCGTTAATTCGATGACAACAGTCGCCATAAACAAAATACCTGTTATTATTGCAGCAACATATAATTTTTTCTTGCTTATTGTAAAATTTTTTAGACCATAATTGGGTGACATAATTTCCGCGGTTATGAATAAAACAACAGCAACAAGCGCAAACAATAGGCTAAGATCTGAAAAATTCAAAGGTGGAAGCTGAATAAGTTATCCCTCCAATATTTGAAATTCCATAAATACAGTTCTAGTTTTTTGGATGCGAATCTCATTATTAATAATTATTGGTTTCCCCGTAGATTTAGCTAGAATACAAGCTATTGCACTGCTTAGAAGGCACCCTATTTGCATATGCGTTTTAGGTTGAAAATCGGTTTGTTGACATACTTCGTCAAATACATTTCCAGCTACTTCTACTTTGACTACACTATTTTCAACTTGAAATTGCACATTTTCCGCTAACTCCAAGGTTTCAACGAGTATTTTACGAAGGTTGTTTTGGGCTTGAGCTAAGTCTACTTTTGTGAAAGAAAACCCCAATTCCGCTTCAAAAAGACGTGAAAGCGCTGCCCCCGGTGGTGTAATAAAAACGCAAGAATCATTATTTGCTATCAGCTTATCGGTTATTCTTTCAGCTGTAGGCAAAGGACCAATGGGTGTTTTAGGGACGAATACTAAACTGAAATCAGCATTTCCAAGGTTTTTAGGTGGCAAATAAACACCTTTTTCAGACAATTCCAGCTCCAATATTATCCGTTCGATATTAGATGATGCTGCTTCTGCTGAAGCAGTAAGCATAGGTAATGGTACAAGCTTTGAAGGGGCAATATAAAAAAATATTGCACCCCAAAAAAAAATTGTTATACCAAGAATGACCAAAAATGATGAGGTATAGAGTGCAGAGATTGCCACAAAAAATGAACCTAATAATAAAATTAAAAAAGGTATTACTTTTTTGAACATTGTGGACTCTTTTGGAAGCATTTAGTCTGACACCAATTATTAGATTACTTTTAATGTTTGCTCAGTATAAAAAGGCTTATCCGCACCAAAAAAGGCATAATTAAAGCGTATTTAATCAGTAATATTCAAAGTTTGTTGATTATATCAACAAAAAGTCGCATAATATTTAGAGGCTATCTCATAAAGGGTTGTTTCTTATTTTACATTTATAGGGGCGCATATAAATTTAACTGATGAATAGTGAGCTGCATTTGAACCCTTAATTACAAAGCTATCCAGAAGGCTTGATTGCAAAGGCAGGCCGCGACGGAATTCTAGAGATATGTTAATAGTGTTCTGTAGATTTTGCGCACAAGCGCACCTTGGCATGATCTGCCCGAAAGATACTAACTATACCAAACCTGTCATCTCCGCTTCCAACAATAGACTAAAACAGGAGTTATCGGACAGGCTCTAAAGGCGTTAGCTAAAGGATTTGCACATAAGAGGAGATCTTGACCTGCCTGATTGCGTTATTGATGGAACTTTTATTGAGGCTAAAAAGGGCATATGCGTTGAGACGACCAAGCATTGCAAGGCTACGAAGCTGTTGGCAGTGGCAGACCATTCTGGCCTTCCTTTCGCCGTTTGCACAGCAAGCGCTTTGCCTCACGAAGTCAAACCCATCAATGCAGTTCTTGCGGCCAAATTTGTCAATGCAAAACCAGTGCGACTGGTCAGCGATAGATCATACGATAGCGGTCCTTTAGATGAGTCGTTGAATACTAAAGACATAGAATTTGATTGCTCCTCATAAAATTAATCGCGTAAAACCACCAACCCAAGACGGCAGAATGTTTAGACGCATTAAGCGACACTGGAAGATTGAGCGCTTGTTTTCTTGGATGTAAAACTTTAGACACCTATTTATACGCTATGAGCAAAGCATTGAAAATTTGTTAGGCTTTATCAACCCGGCATGCACACTCCTACTGCATTGAAGACATTTACGAGATGGCTTCTAATTTTATTTGTTATGCAATTGCACAAAGCTGATAGCTATGTTTCAGGCCACCAAAAAATGTACGCATATTAATGAAAATATAGATAGGGAATAATTATTAAATATTACTACACCATATAAGATGGCGAAGAGGGGCATAATTGAAACGTCGCACATTATTTGCTATTGTTTACATTTTGCTAATGATTTTATCTCTTTTCGCCACAGCAAGAATGACGATATGCTCAACAATAGTCAATAAAAATTTAAGTTCTCAAGGAAGTATTATATCACCAGAACAATCATACACTAATATCATTTACGAACAAAACTCAGTTTACTACGTTAAAAAAGTAAAAGATAATGAAATTATCGCTAGTTCAAAAGATTTCGCGGTTGTATGGAAATACACCCTACTTGATGGGCAATCAACTTTTATCAGGAATGGCGTATACTATCTACACTCAATGATTACATCAGACATTATCGCCAACGTTACAATCAAAGGGGAATCAGTCGAAGGTTGCATCATAGATCTGTCGTATGTGCACAATTACACTAAATCAGGCAGCACAGGATACATTCCAAGCGGGCAGTATGCAGGAATACTCATCCGTGGAACTAGAATAAACATTGAGTCATTAACTTTCCAAAATTACAGTTCAGTAGTTTTGGGATTAGGAGAGTATGATTCCAATACACCGTCGAATAATAATACAATAAGAAATATTCGGTTTAAAAACTGCTCATCAGGCGGAATTTATCTCTATGATGGAAGTAATTCTGTGATAGATAGCATAGAAGGAGATAACCCTTATGGTATGGTATACTTCTGGTATGGGAATCAGTCGAATATTAAAGTCAGTAACGTATACATGGAACCTTCAATAGATACCGCAATTTTTGGGGTCGACTCTGTTGTAGCTTTCTTACCATACAAAGGGGCAAATGTCTCAAATATTTCCGTAAGCAACATAATTGGAAATTATAGCAAATATTACTTTCAGGGTGGCAGAAATTTACACATAGGCGGTGTTGTTGACTTTCATTCGAGCGCAGGAGGTTATTTACCTCCAAATTCTGCAGGTAATCAATCATGGAATAATTTGAAGGTAAATAACATTTATGGATACCATGCCCCAGCCTTGGATATTGCATGGAATTTAACTGGACTTACAAATTCTTTATTTGAAAACATTCATTCAAGCTACGCACAAGGTCTGGGCGGAGTAGAAAACGGGGTATTTATATTGCTTCAACTGTCTAATGCAAATATTACTGTAAGCAACGTTGTTTTTAAAAACATATATGTTGATCATGCTCACGGAGCAGGATTTAATTTCTTAGTATCATCAAAGGGGACACCTTCTTCATCAGTTTTCGCTAATGTAAATAATATTACATTAGAAAACTTATATCTGGTTAATAATAATCAACAGAGAAGCACAATCAATTCTTCACCTAACGATATTTATTGGGGTGTTGGTGGATTGAATATTGGAAATCATGGAGAGGGCATAAAGGTATTTAGTGGCCTCCAAATTAAGAACCTGGTTGCAATAGATAATTCATCTTCACCTACACAACAATATCCAGCAATAATTTGGAATTGTGGTGCATCAGGTACCAAATTTAACAATGTTCAAATCATAGATGGAATGTTTAGAGGAAACGTTAATAATTTTATAGGTCAAGTTAACAATCAGGGCATAGTTGATATTACGTGGATTAACACATCAACTGGTTAGTAAAAAAATAAACTACGGATGTTAATGCAAAATGTTGTCTTAAAGGAAGGATCTTATTTGAACTGACAAAAGCGAGACTTTAATCTGCGCTCAAATTCAAATGTAGTCTAATCATCTCATATAAGCTCAAATCGGTACGCATAATTTTAACAGAACAATATTAAATTCTAAAAGAAAAAAAAATAATTTAGTTTAGAACCTATCCGAAAATTATTCTTGTTGTTAGTTTAGCTGTTTTTGTTGCGATTATCTTTTTATATTAATTTTACTTGGGGTTATATGTATGAAATTTGGCGGTGCTGTTATCGCCCCGTCAAGTTCCCAGAACCGTTTTCATCGTCAGTTTTTTGCAAAAGGGTGTTTCCTTTCGTCTGTTGCGATTTCAAATTTATTCAAGAGGTGACTAAGTAAATGAAGGATAATATAAGAAACAGATAACTTTGGATATTTGCGGGTCAGATATTTTGAGTTATCCTGATACTGTTTATCATGAGTATTAATGTATAGCCTTGCGATAGGTCTTATGGTTCTTTTAACAGAGATACCAGCTATCACTTATTTGGTGAACTTGGGTGCAAATTTAATTATACTAAGTATTTGGTTATGTGCATTTTTCGTGATTTTAAAAATTATCGCCAACAGAAAATAGTGCATGGCGATATTAAGAGCA
>CAYSWL010000093.1:4642-9781 GCA_964434745.1 uncultured Candidatus Bathyarchaeia archaeon
AAGAGCATCTATTTTGTCCTTTCTTTACTTTGCCAGTCTTAGAATCAGCTATTTTTATTGTTATGTAAGCACCGCCAAAAATAGACATTATTCCACCTATAATAAATGAAACATATGCTAAAATTGTGTAGATATTCGATTCAAGTTCCGCATTATCTGCTAGTTTGTTCGTAGGTCCATCATTTGCTGAATTAAATAGCTGATTTGGGTACTTATCGCTTGGGTATCTAAAAAGTGGAACCAAAACTTGTTCAATTTCTTGTCTAGTAAAACCGCTCATGTTTACCCAAATTCCACCGCCTTTGTTAGATATTATCGCAGTTTCATGGTCGTTTCTAAAAATACCTGCTATGCGAATTTCATTAGACCCAATTATTTGGACGCTAAAAATTGGGTTATAGTATTCATCAACCACCTCAAAAGCATGATCATTGTAATTTCTATCACCAATCACAAGAGAATCTGGACTAATACTTTTCCAATTATTGTTTCTAATCCATCCGATAAACTCTCCATATGCGTTAGTTATGTTGGCTGAAACAAGTAGTTTGTTATCTTCAAATGTTACTTGGAAAGGCCAGCTAATTCCTACGGTTATTCCCATAGAGGCAATATCAACGCCCCTTGCCAAAGCGTCTAAGGACTGACTTACTTGGTTAGTTCCAAAATGTAAAATGACCTTCTTGTTTGGGTCAATCTGGTAGGAGGATAGCTCGCCTCTTGTTGTTGTAGCCAATTTTTCTCTAATGCTTTTGGATTCTTCTTTTTTATCGTCTGCTGCGTTAAAAAAGCGGTGGATGCTGCGCCCATAATTAAGCCTATTATTAAGATGGCCATTACTTTTTTGTTTAGGCCCTCTATTGTTTTACTCAATTTTAAAACCTGCGAAGTTAAGTTAGCGTAATTCGAGATGGATTGTTATAAGCTGTATTTGAATAGATAATTTATGCTATTTTTCCTGTTTTCTTAGTTTTTTATTTTCTATTTTTGCAACTTGGTTAGCAACAAGTTTTTCATTTGCCAATTTGATCTAAAAGGGAAAAATAACGCTAACAGCCCCACCAGTTTTTGCTTAGTTGCAGCCAATTAGTTAGCAGCCTAATCGTTTTAGCCACGAAACTTAAAGGCGAATAGACGAAAAGCAACGGAGAGAAGAACCAGGGGAAGAAGCACCAGAACCCAGATTAAATGACATAAAATATTTGAATTCCATTAGTGAATACCCTTCTTGTGACCCATATAATAGGGGGGAACTGCGAAATTTAAGATTTGATATATTGACACTCTCTTCTTCTGATTACTTGGATGAATATTTTTTAAGACAATAATTAAAATTCCCCCGTACCAAGGCGAAAGTTTTGAAATATATTCATCAAATTTTGTTAGAAAAACAACTATAGTTTTTTATCCAGAAACACTTTTTATAATGGTAAATGTTCGTATGGACTATTCATTTTTTGCTGAAAACAAAGTACCCATAGTCTTTTAAGAAGTCAAAACTTTTAAGTGTAAAAGCCTCAATATGACCATGAATTATTTTTTTAAGTTTGTTATTTTCAGTGTGTTCTTTTGGCTCATGTGGCACTGTTATTATAATCGCTTTAGCAGCAACCCTCAATAGTTCACTAGTTGCTTTAGAAAAATTTGTTACGTGTTCCAAAGTTTCACTACAAAGAACGACATCAAACTGATTATCTTGGTATGGAAGATTATGAATGTCAACAGGATCTGAATCTATATTATAAATCTCCTTCGCTCTTTTGCAAGCTTCCTCAGAAAGATCACTATTTTTTACTTCTGCACCAAATATATCTCGTATAAGGGCGGCCTTATACCCTTCAGCGCCTCCAACATTTAAAAGAGAATGAAAATCAATTTTAGATAAAACCTTAATAATTTGGTAAGTGGGTATGTATCGCCATAAATTTGGGAGTTTTCGCAATGACCTTTATTAAAGCCATAAATAGGTTGATGAGAAAAATAAATCCCTTCTTCATCACATCGTTTAAACCTTTCATCCAACCAAATTTTAGTTCTTTTTGTATATTCATCCATTGCAGATCACTTTTTATGAGATAAAATTAAAAAAATCTCATCCTTAACTTAATTACATTTATAACCAACATGATTCGTCCAAGTTAGAATATTTTGCTGCTTGAACATTAACTGGGTCAAAATAACTGGATTTATTAGTATATTTCTTAGATTAAAATTCTATCACTATTTTAATTATACTTCAAGAAATAAATCAAGTTTTCAGGTCTTAAAGAGATAAAAAGAATCGGCAGACTTTCTAGGGGACAAACACGTACGCTTTTATTAAAAGAAAAATTCTATTATTGAAAGTTTAACAGGTGATTATCAAATAAAATTTTTACAAGCAGACAATTCAAATTAATCTTTAATACTAAGGTAAAAAACTGCATTATCGCCCTGCATTTTCATATTTAGATTAATTGCCCTTTTTTCAAACTGGCTAATTTGTCGGGTGGAAAAAATTGAGTACGCATTAAGAGTACCTTTTTTGCAATATGAATATTTGGAGTTAAGAGGAATACCCCTAATATATTGTTCGCTTCCCCAAAATTGAAAAGCTGAAGAATTAAAGACAATTTCATCAATATTAAGTTCTGCTTTTTTAGCTAGCATTTTGATGCTCTTCAAAGAGTGAATATATAAATGTCTGGGTGCATCAAGCTGAACCCAGTTGGATTTGTAATATTTCCAAGCAAACGACGACGTAGTAGGCATATTAATTAGGCATTTACCGTTCCTGTTCAAAAGATTATTTACAAAGAGCAATATTTCATTTTGATTGGACATATGCTCAAAAGATTGATTAAAAATTATTAGATCCCATTTTCCGGCTATTTGAGTGATAGTACCTTTTAAAATTGCCAATTTGTTTCCAATATAAATATCCTCTTTAATGTTAGGATCACATCCCATTAGATTTCGAAAACCTAGATTCTTGAGAAAAAATAATAGTTCACCCGATCCGCATCCAACATCAAGTATTTTAGAATTTTTAGTCACATTGACTCCGTGAATAGCTTGAAAAGTTCCTATTTTGTCGGCATAATCTGGAAAGAATAGTAATAACGGATGGAATTGATACAATAGATTTGAAAAATGCCAAAAAAACATATTTAAAAGCTTATCTTTGAATGTAACAGCTCGTGACTTTGAGTTTTTCATAATGCTGTAATAGGTAAACGGATAATATTTTGAAAGATTAGGAGGAATTTCTGTAATTTGAAGACACCCACAATTCGAACATTCGAAATAGTCAAAATCATCCCCATAACCGAACATCATTTCCTTTACTTTTATTGCAGAATTATTTTCTGTATTTTCACAAACATGACATTTGAACACAATTATCATCCTTATTTAATTCGATTTCGGCGACCAAATTAATTCTCAATTCATAAAACATGTTACTCTCCAATGGCACAGACACAGGTTGATCTGCCCAGAAATTAATTATTTTAGACAATTCACATCTTTATTATCCCATATCTATAAATGCATAATCCAAAAGACCAAAATTGCATAAAAACATTGTCAAAAAAATCAATTTTGGAACAATTATATTATTAAAGCAAATTTGTGGATAATAAGAAAAGAATAAAGATTAAAATAAATTAAGTATTATTAACAAGGGAACCTATCTAAAAAGATAAGTGTCAATTTTCTTTTTTGGATATTTAATATTCGTTCCATTGATAAAAACTATTTAACCAGTTGACGTAAGACTTTTTTGATAGGTTCTATCAGAACACTTTCTAATATGCTTTCTGTAATATTCTTGTGAGATTAAGTTAACTATTCCCAAGAAATTATTCTGATTTTTTTTCCCCATGAATGCATCAAGATTACGTCTTATTTTATGAGGGATAAAAACTGAAGAATCTAAAAAATATTTTAACACTTGCTTATCTCCAACTTGTCTTATCCTATTTTGTATAATCAGTCGCTGTTCCCAATTTTTCCTAAAATTTTTTAGAAGCCAAGTCACTAAATTAACCAAAGTTTTTATGTCACCCCTCTGGATGAGACCCAGTAAATCCATATTTAAATTCATTAACATGATAATTCCAAATTTGGGTAAATTTCTCAATTCCAAGTTTTTTATTAATAGCCCTACACATGAGATATGGTAATAGAAGTATTTTTCATTGTCTCTAAAAAATAGCGAGCTAGTTGCTTGACCCTGATGATAGACAATCGAAGAGGGAACAATGACAACTGAATATCCAGCTAGCCTAGCCCGCCAACCAAAATCACAGTCATCATGATAAAAGAAATAATTTGGGTCAAATAAACCAATTTTTTCAATGATAGACCTTTTTGTAATTAATGCTGCTCCATGTGCATATGATATATCGCAGATTTTATTATATTGACCTCGGTAAACTTCATTATAACCTATCAAGTATGTATCAAGAGCTACATCTAACAAGGCACCTGCATTTTGAATATGAATACGGTCAAAAGCAAGAATTTTACTTTGTGCGATACCGATTGTTGCATCACTCAATAGTGCTTTGACGAGTTCAGACAGCCAGTCTTTTTCAACCTCAACATCATTATTTAGTATAACAATATAATCTCCTGATGCATAAGTTATCGCAAGATTATTACCTTGTGCAAAACCCAAGTTTTTGGAATTTCTGATAATTTTAAGTTTTGAATCATTACCTAACATTTCTTTTACATATTCAACGCTATTATCCGTTGATCCATTATCAAAAAAAATTACTTCAAAGTTGTCATAATTGGTTTTAAGTACTGAGGACAAGCAGTTAAGCAAACTGTTGTTTAGGTACGCTTTGCCATTGTAATTTAAAATTACAACTGAAACAAACGGCATATTAGATTTAATTGTAATTAAAATCCCTCATTCTCTTTAAAATTGCAAGAGTATGCACTATTAGTTATAAATTATTCAGCCATAATAGGAGATTGACCGATGGCATTCCCAAAAAAGCTAGTATTAATAACTTGGAAACAATTCGAATAAATGCACCCTACCATCAGTATAAATCAAAGTAAATTGAAGTTTTGATATTGTATCTACATTCTGCCCGTTTATTATATAACCCCATACATCTCCATATATTGGTTTTCCGTCGT
>CAYSWL010000094.1:0-9775 GCA_964434745.1 uncultured Candidatus Bathyarchaeia archaeon
AGCTTATACGATTAAAATTTTATTCCGGAAACCTAAGTCCCCACGCTAACTAAAGTCTTTGTAGATATTAGAAGTCAAACTTCAAATGTAAAACTTTAAAATATGCTCCTGTTTGTTTTCAGGTTAGGGTTTATAGATTAATTTTAGTGTCTTCTTTATCTTAATTTTTTTTAGGTTATGGTTTTATTTTGTTGTTTTAATTTTATTTTTTTATTTTTGTATGGTCCATAATAGATGAAAATAATCACAATAGTATTCAACTTGCTATCTATCTAAGTTATCAAAAAAGGTGGTTCCAAAAAGCAGATAAAGCTATATTGATAAGTTATGTTGGATACTTTTCGAGGTTCTTGTGAATGGCAAAATATCGTTGTATAGTTTGCAATTATGTGTATGATGAAGAAAAAGAAGGCAAGAGTTTTTCTGACCTTCCTAAAGAGTGGGTATGTCCAATATGTGGTGTACCAACCACCTCATTTGTGCTTTTAGCTGAGAAAGCTGAAAGTTCTGAAAAGAAGACGGATGGTAAAACTGTTTCTGATGTGCTTATTGAGCAGATAAACCAGTGGGGTGTCAATTATGTTTTTGGTGTTCCTGGTACCTCGACGTTAGGTGTTGTTGAAGCTATACGGAAAAATGGTAAAATCAAGTATATTCAGGTTCGTCATGAAGCTGTTGGGGCCTTTATGGCTTCCGCATATGGTAAGCTTACCGGTAATGTTGCTGCATGCTTAAGTGTATCTGGTCCTGGAGCAACAAATCTTTCAACAGGTCTATATGATGCTAGCTTGGATCGTGCACCAGTTTTAGTTCTTTCTGGTATGGTTGCACGGCAGTTTATTGGTCCTGGGTCTATTCAGGAGCTTGATCAGCATAGCTTTTTTGAGCCTATATGTGTTTTCAATAAGACCTTAATGTCTGAAAAGCAGACGACAATGCTTGCTACGTTAGCAGTTAAACATGCACTTTTAGATCGTGGTGTAAGTAACATCGGTATACCTAATGATGTTCAGAAGATGCATTATGATGCACCTATTGCGCCATTTGAAGGTAGAATGCCTAACTTGGCTTTTGGTGTAGAAGAATCGCTTATAGCCAAAGCAGCAAAGATTATTGATGATGCTCAGCGTCCAGTTATTGTAGCTGGTTTTGGTTCACGAGGTCAAGGAAATAAGCTGTTAGCGTTAGCTGAAAAGATTGCTGCGCCAATAGTAACTACATTTAGGGCGAAAGGAGTAATTGATGAAGACAACGATTTTGCTGTAGGTATTCATGGTAATTTAGGGTCTACGGCAGCTGCTGAACTTGTACGTAATGCGGACCTATTGATTGTTATAGGTTCTTCATTTTCAGATTTTACACAGCTACCCAAGAAGCGGATGGTTCAGATTGACATTAACATGACTATGATCGGCAAAAAATACCCTACTGAAGTAGGATTGTTAGGTAATAGTGCTGTTCTTCTTCCTAAACTAACTGGTAAAGTTGAACAAAAACAAAATCAAGCTTACCTAGATGAGATAGCTAAGCTTAAGCGTGAGTGGCATAATCAACTTGAACGTGAAGCAGATTCTTCTATAACGCCTATTAGACCACCTTATGTGATGAAAGTACTTAATGAGAAACTGCCTATGGATGCTGTGATTTCTTTAGACGTAGGTGAAAACTGTTGGTGGTTTGGAAGGAACTTTTTTATGAAGAAAACTCAGAAAATGGTTATGAGTGGTTTACTTGCAACAATGGGATTTGGTTTTCCTGGGTCGATGGCTGCAGCTTTGGCATATCCTGATAGACAGAGCATATGCATAACTGGTGACGGCGGCTTTACTCAGGTTATGGGCGATTTCTTAACCGCCTTAAAGTATAACTTGCCTGTAAAAGTGTTTGTTATGAATAATAAACGGTTAGGCATGATAATGCAAGAACAAAAAGTAGAAGGATACATAAGCAGTCAAACCGATCTTTATGATTTTAGTTTTGCAAATTACGCTACACATTCAGGTGGAGTGGGAATTAAAGTAACAGAACCTAACCAATTAGGCGCAGCAGTAGACCAGGCATTAGCATCTAAAAAAGCAACAATTGTCGATATAGATACTGATGCAAAACGCTTCGCATAACTATTTTGTGAGCAGCAATAACTTGCTTGCTTTCACAAAAATCTTTTTTCCACCAATTAATCTCCATAAACAATAAATGCTAAATAGATACTAACGGTTTTCTAGGTTGGATATCAATGAAATCAGGGCACAATAGGCACATTATAGTAGGCGTTTTAGTCTTTGCCTTTCTATTTTCCTCACTTACAGCAACTACTGTTAAGGCACAAAATTTCAATTTTTCAGACGACTACTTTAGCTATTTTTCGTTAACTAACACCCCTGATGTAGTTAAACCAGGCGATGTAGTCACCTCAAACCTAACCGTGCGCCTAGCTTCACCTACGCATTGGACGTTTTTCAACTTAACATATTATGTAAATACCTCAAACCAGACAAGCAAAATAATTCGTTCCTCAGACATAGTTCTTCCTAAAAATAGCATTATTGTCAATGAGATAACTAATGTTACTATTCCTCAAAACGCGTTAAACAATGCGTTTGTATATGTGAATATAACCAACAATGAACGATCTTTCAATATTGTTGTTGCTCAAGTTCAGAGCCCAACATACTCAGAGTTATTAGCTCACAACATTGCTTTACAAAATAACCTAACTAGTCTTTCAACTCAACTTACTACACTTCAAACTTTAACTAATAATTTAGAAAGCCAACTGTCTAATCTTAGCTTTAATTATAGTGAACTTCAAAAGACCTACAATGCAACGATAGCTAACTTTTCTAGCCTTCAAAGTCAATTTAATATCAGACAAGAAATCATCTACACCTTAGAAAATACTATTAGTGAACTTAACAATGCTAAACTTCAACTAAATTTACAAATTAACAACCTTACAAGCCAACTATCTGACCTTACTGATCATCGTTCTTCCCTGCAATCACAACTTGCCACGCTTCAAACAAACTACACCCGTCTACAAGCAAACTATACCAGTTTACAGACAACCAACAGCAACCTATTGGACCAAATTAACCAAATAGAAGCTGAAAAAGAGCAGCTGCTAAATCAGACAACAAGCCTGCAATCAAAGGTAAACAAATTAAACCTTGAAAACGCAAATCTTCAAGTTGTTATAGACCATATCGATCTTCAAATCACCACTCTAAAAGAAGAACTTGACATTAAACAGTCTGATAACGACGCAATAACAATTTTCATGTACATTGCAATAATAGTAGCAGTAGTTTTCATAATAGCTACAGTATCAATAATGATCCTAATATTAAGGAAAAAGAAGCACACAGCAACAACCTAAAAGTTCCTCTAAACTTTTTGACATAAAATTACATTGCTCAGAGATAATTTTACATCTAAGTTACTCTTATTTTCAGATCTAAGAAATAAAATGTGCGTATTGAGACGAAGCATTAATTTTTATGGATACATTTAGGTTTCTTGGCATACAAGCGATTACTTGGCGGTTTGCAGATGGTTGATAAAAAAGAAATTCTTAGATGGAGTAAAAAATACGATAAAGATCAAGGCTGGTGGGTCCAAAAAGAAAACGAGATGGGTGCTAAATTCCGCAAAGATAAAGTTATGACTCATGATGATTTGATCCAAATTGTAGAATGGAAATACAAAGATGCTTCTGAAGAGAAAAAGAAACGACTGCTCGAAACAATCGCTAAAAACGATGATGCACTGGTTCAACGCATATCTGGCCAAGTCTTTTGTGTCCCTGGAGAGGAAGACGCTTATCGGGTGAACAGTCTTACAATGCTAAACGGAGTTAGTCCTGTGATAGCAAGTGTTATACTGACGTTTTTTGATCCACGCATCTATGGAATTTTCGATATTCATGTATGGCGAGCTCTGTTAGGCAATGAACCACCGAACCTGTTTACTGCTCAAAACTATCTTAAACTACTTGCTGCTTTGCGAAAGACAGCAAACAAAAATAATTTAGATGCAAGAACTATCGAAAAAGCCTTCTATAAGAAACATCTTGATGGTAAAAAATAGTATAATTTAGTTTATACAATTCTTTAATTAAATAATCTATTAGTTGAACGGTCGTTAAGCGTGTTTATAACCAATTAAAATAAATGTTTGTATCCTAAGAATAGTTAGATTCCGAATGGAGAAAATTACGCTACAGAACCTAACTAAGGCATCTCTCAATCGGACAATGCGTGATCTGTTTCAAGACTTAATTGACATAACAATGGAAGATAATTTGAAAGGCGGCTTAAAATCGATTCCAACCAACTATGGTTATATCTTCTTCTGGTATGGCTGGCTAGATAAGAAAGCTTTGCAAAAATACCATGCTGCCTATATTACTAAAGATAAAGTGAAAGAAATCAAGAAGAATAAAAAAGAAAAAAACTCGTTAACGCTTCAAGATCAACTTAGTGACTTCTTATTTTCCATGGTGCGTGATCATCCTGATCTTATTGGTGGAGGCCACGCTGAAACACATCTAGCTATTCTTGCTCCATCATTAAAACAAGCATCTGTTTCCGAAGCTGCAAAAGCACTAAAAGAATACTCGCAGAAACTTGAACGATTAGAAAAGTTTACGCGAAAATACCTTAAGAAAAACTCAACTGTTGAAGAAATAGAAGCCAAGTTTGTTGCTATTGACTATGTAACTGAAAAAGATGTTGCCAAATTTGTCGATGAATACTTCTGGGATGATGAATGCGGCTACATAGAACTTGCCCATAAAAAGTTAGCTTGCGAAATCCAAGTCAGAGTTCATTTCGATGCAAACGATAAGCTTAGTCAAGTAATGGAGCGAATCGACAAAGTAATTGAACCTATCAAACCAGAGCTAACCCCAATGTATCGCTACGGCAAATCTCACTGGCCTTTCTAGAAGAAAATACTTGACTTGTTGGGTAAATACGTCACATACTCAACATTTTTCTTGGATATCAAAAAAGAAATATGCTTAACTATTTTACTGTAAACATATTTAGCGTGGATTTTCCTATTCAGTATCTACCATTATTAAGGTTAATGTTGATCGAACATGTGGAAGTGTTCTAATGTTTTTAATCACTTTGTCTTTTAGTTTATCCATTGTTTGAGCTTGAATTTTGCTGATAATATCATAAACCCCATAAGAGTAGTAAGCTTCTTCGACTCCTTCTACGCCTTTTAATTTACTTAAGACTTGATCTTCCATACCTGATTCAACATTTATCAGCACAAAGGCTTTAGGCATATAAATCTCCAAGTTATCCTAACCGTTGTTTCCAATTAAAATATTCTGTATTAAACATGAAAAGATATGGAAAAAAGCTTTCATTCTATTTGAAATAGAACTCTCAATTAGGTTAAGAACGCTACAGGTATGTTGAAGAAAAATTGTGTTTTTCTCTTCTAATAGCTTCTTTTTTTGAATCCTGAACAGTTGTTTACGTATGGCTGTATCCTAAAAGTTAGTATGGCATTTAATGCTTGGATAGTTGCTGATTTGAGTTTTTTTATGTAGTTTTTTTATGAGTAAAGGAGTAATGTTCAAAAGAATCTTTTTTCCTATTTGTAATCTACTTATGTTCATTCCTTTGCTTGACGTTACACTGCACGGTTTGCCTGATTGGTCTCTTAGCACACGCGATGTCGATGTCATTGAATTTCTAGCTGAAGAAGGTTTTCGATACTTTACTTTTGAAGGCCTTAAACGACGATTAGGTTTGCATCCTGAAACGCTATCTCGGATTCTAAATCGGTTAGAAGCTGAAGGTATCATAAAGAAAAGCACTGAAGGATACACAGTTACAAAGGAACTGGCTCAGCATCTTCAAAACCGCTCTGATAGTGATATCTCGCAAGTAAGTTTGCTTCAAACGTATTTGCCTTCAGATGTACCTGTTGAACAGTTAATTACAGATTTACGGGGCAGATGGTTTGGTCTTCTACGCTGGCTAGGTCTATCTGAGACAAGTGAAGGTGTTACCTTGAAATGGGTGACAGAAGGCGGCGAAATACAAGTAGATGCAAAAATAGCCCTTAACACCTTAAGCATAGACGCAAAATACATACACAGCTACAACCAGAATCTAGCACTAAAAGCTGCATACCAACTTATGACACACATAGGCAAAATCTGTTCACGTTCTCATGTCCCAATGGCAAGACATGTAAGCTACACAAACATGTCATATCTCCCCTCCTAAATATCACACTTCAATTATTGCGCCCTATGAAGCTATGTGTGCTATAATACCTTCATACTTTTTTTGAAAAATTACCTGAAATAGATCTTTACTATCCTATGTATTTTCAACAGACTTACATAGTAACTTATTGTTTATTATGCCTTGGAAAAATGATTAATTTAACCAAGTAATGACCTCTTTAGTTCAACAATGAAAATATGCCTGGGCTTGACAAAATGGGCTAATAAAAAAGGTTTTACAGCCTATTTATTTTAAAAAGCTAAATAGAATTGCAATTTTTTCTCGTAATAATATTAAATTATTAAAATATTTTATTTACAATGTTTTAATGTTAGCAAAATACTTGGGGAAAAGCTTTAAAGTAATTATGCTAAAAAATTTTATGTATTAGATGAGGGGTGTGCAGAATTTATTTTTGTTTTTGTTTTTAGTCTGGTATGGAAGCCTGTGATGTAGGTTAGGCTTTTTGTCAACAAAGCCATCGTTTGTGAGCAGCCAACGCGTGCTGGTAATCCCAGTTATGGACCGTTGAAGGTAGTTCGAGTGCTAGTTTTTGCACGGCTAAAAGGTTTAGCAAACGATACGCGCATAGTAGAGTATTTAAAAAGCACAAAAAAAGACGCTGCTGTGTTAAGCTTAATGGCAGTGCCAGATCGAACAACCGTTGGACGATGGTGGAAACGCTACCCAAAGCTGCTAGAAAAAGTTTTCAATAAGCTATCAGATATGCTTCAACTATTAACACCTACGACGCTTTTAGTTGTTGACTTTACTTTTTTAGAAGATCTTTTAGATGCCAAGACATGTTGGGGCAAGTCTAGCCGCGGATGGTTATAGAGGCTTTAAGCTTCATGCTTCAGTAAACCAGCAAGGATTGCCGCTAAGAGCAGTTGTCACTTTGGCTAATTGTTATGATTCACCGCTTCTTCTATCTCTTGTTTGGGATTTGAAAGTAGCTTTCCTTTTAGCTGATGTAAGCTACTATTCAAAATTTAACCGTAAAATTGCCAAAACTATTGGTGCAAAACCAGTTATTTGCCAAAAACCCGCGAAAAAGGCAAACAAACCCATAAAAGCGGCCTTAAGCACAGTTTGCTTCTTAGAGCTAAGTGTTATGTTGCATGGTAGTTTAATGGTAATTTTAAGGTATACTTGCTAAAAGAGTGTTATCTTAGGCCTAAAGGGCTGACTAAAAAGGGTGCGATGGTTATGGCTGTGCTTATAGGTTGTGATGTTGAAGCACTAAGGTTTTTGTTTTTTGATGAAATTAGCCTAAAGTGTGTGCGCAAGTAGAATAGGTTTAAACCTAAAATTCTAACGGTTGAGTGTTTGCAGACACAAATCAAACTGGTAAAACAGGCTTAAAGCCCAAACTCGCTCACAGCAATAAATACGCAAAAACCCACTAAAAAAGAATTGTGCACACCTCTCTATGCATTTTTTAATTCTTATTTTTTTAGAATTCATGACTCAATTTACTATACAAAAAGTGGGCGACTTAAGAAAAAAGAGAGGGTATCTAATGAGTTTTTTCTTAACAACTACAACAACTAAAAGTAATAACGCAATTACAATCAAAACGACAACAGTAATGTCTGCAACTGACCATCCAGTAACTATTGTGTCAGACAGTGATTCTTTGGTCTCTTCTGTGTTGAGAGGTGATGCGAGCGGCTGCGTACTTGATTCATCAATTGACTCATCAGGTGGAAGAATAGCGTCAAAGCCAAGAGTGCTGCAATCTATTACGTCACCATTGTCAGCCCAAAGGGTAGCTTCGATGCTATTGACATAGCCAGGATAAAGACTCGCAAGAGGAAATGTCACGCGCCAATATGGATATAATTCAAAATTGCTGTATCGATTTTGCGTGAGTAAAGATGCTGTTATTTTATCCTCAACTATATTAAAGTCTGCAACTTGTTTGCCTTCAAATTCATAAGAATAGCCTTTAATGTATTCTTGCGCAGTAGCAATTGCTTCTTCTCTAGAAATATTTACTGTGGTGTCACCAATAGTGTAATAGCTCATGTGATCCTTAAACGCGCGTAATTCTCCATTTTTGAATTTTACGACCACAGCGGTATAATCTGCACCATTATGCGTATTTGTGCAGCTAAGTGTGTTGGAGTCTGCTGTAACGGTAGTCTTAAGTTTGATGTTTCCCACTATATTAGATGCGTTTTTTGTTAAGTCAATATTGTCTAATGCACTTGTTACAAATGCTAAGTTTGAATCTTTTGCGTATGTTTGATCATAGTAAGAAAGTTTTTAGCAGCTTCATTTACGTTAGTTGGCATTGATTGGCTATATTTTGGTGTCCCTTTTAGTATATACGCAGCGCACCATGATAATTTATTGTTTGTTACTTTAAAGGCCACATTTATTTCGTCATCTTCTGACTCAAGATGGTACACTCCAACAGTCTGATCAAGACCATGTGCAGGGTCCAAGTCAGCAGCGTTAGCTGCTCCATACAAGGAACATTATATGAGTCTAAATTATATTTTGATCACGTCGCGCATTAAGGATAATGCTTTTTCAGAGTCATTTATTTCTGCACTTCCAAAGCTTGTTTGCATAACAGAAAGCGTCAGTACTACCATGAGAAGCAGAACTGGACATAGTTTCCGATTTAATGTATTCATTTTTTCACTTCCCCTATCTTAAAGCTAGTTCTCCGTCACCCCAAAAATGCATAGCACTTCTTACAGATATAGCTGGGTCTTCTCGTGGATCCCAAATGTAATATCCTTTATATAATGGAGTATCCGGTTCTGTAAAGTTTTTGTCGGTCGGGTTGTTGTTGTCAAAATTCGTCTGCTGCTTTAATGGGTGCATAATCGGGATTACTTTTCGTGGCACAACCTTAAAAGTGTAAAAAACCCATCAGTACCCATCCGGTCATTAGTTTTTTGTCTTTATATGAATCGTCAGCAAAATAAATAACCTCAATTCTTTTACAAGCATTTAGTTCTAAATTACAGATATGACTATTAAATTCTTCAGAGGATAATAGAGCTTTACAATGAACATTTTACTATAGAATTATAAACTGACATTACCTGCTTCCCATTCCTAAATATTTTTTCAGGAAGTAAACTACGAAGTCTTTTATTTTCTAATACGAGTTTATTGTTTAGTTTTTGCAAGGAATTTACTCTCTGCTTTAATTGCTCAATCTCGCCAAGATAATCTCTTTCTTGTTGAGTTTTATCTTTCACCACTCCAAAGACGCGAGCTCGTTGAATTAAATCAAGTAGTATGTATGCGTTTTCCCATTTAAGGCGATAACTAAGCTCTTTGGACACTTGATAGCCAGCTATTGAAGCACCTATGGCATCGCAAAAATTTTTTTGGTTTATAGCCTTTTTTTGCGTGCCAAGCCACCCTTTCTTCGAGCACACCACTGGAAAAGCCCGCGAAAGCCTACGTCTTATGCACACCTACATGAACTCGCAGGTCATGTCCATGGCAACTAGCACGGTTATTTCGCAGACTTTGCGGGCTGAATGGCT
>CAYSWL010000095.1:0-9590 GCA_964434745.1 uncultured Candidatus Bathyarchaeia archaeon
TCAGAAAACCACATTGGAGTATAGCATCTACAATTAACAATTTTTTTATTTAAATGAGTAACGATAATAATACAATATATGATTCTATGGTTGCTTTGAATTCTGTGACACGCTAGTTAGTTTGAGTAGTACTAATTTTTATGCAATTTTTATAATCAAATGTTAGTAGCAATTAAGTTGGTAAGGATTGTTTTTCTTTTCTATAGTCGTTAATAAAAGTTAGTTTTTGTAATATGTACGATTGTTTTTAAAATGGATTTTTGTAAAATTGGTTAAATTCTGTGTGTTATTGTTTATATTTTTGTGGTTGAAAAAAGATGGTGGGTTAGCCACCTTTAAGTTAAAAGAAATTTTTGTGTTTATTCTGATATAAAGACTGCGTCGTAGGCTCCGATGATTATTAGGTTAGAATTGATTGCTGCTGACCAGCCAAAGTCTGCCCATTCTTGTGGGATAGGTGTAGTTAATGTTTTTTCAGTTGTTCCGGTTAGTGCATCGAATACGTATGCGTTTCCAACGTTTGCGATACTATTGGAGGTTTCAGTTACTGCTCCGACGACGATAAGCCCATTATCTATTGCTACAGAGTAGCCAAATAGGCCGTGTTGTTGTGGATTTTCACTATTTAGTGTGTGTTCAAATGTGTTAGTTGCTAAGTTGTAGACATATGCTTGGCCTGCTTCTGAGATACTATCTACGCTTTCGTCAAAGGCGCCTATAACAAGTAGGTTACTATCTATTGCAGCTGAGAAGCCGAAATGTCCAGCAAATTCGGGGTTAAGGCTAATTATTGTATTTATTAGATCTCCATTTGCAGTGTTGTAAATGTAGACTTTGCCACATCCTTCTATTGTATCAGTGGATATTTGAGTATCTTCGTATGGTGCGCCAACCACTAGGTAGCCGTTGTCTATTGCTAAGGATGCTCCAAATCGGCCATACTCTTGTGGAGTTAGGTTGGGGCTAATTAGTGGTGAATAGTCTATTGGTGTTGTGTCGCTATTATAGAGGTAGACTCTTCCAGCGCCGATCGCGTCAACTGTTTCCCATGGTGCACCTACCGCTATTATTCCGTTATTAACCGCTACAGCATAGCCATAGCCATAGCCGTCTCCGTTGCTTACTGGATTAGGTGAAGTTAAGGTGGCTATGTGATTTCGAGTTGTTGCGTCATATACATGGATATTTCCTGAAGAAGTAACGGTACCAGATGTTTCCATTGGTGCACCTACTATGATAAGGCCGTCACCGACAGCAACTGAGTAGCCAAACCAGCCATGTTCCGCTGGAGTTGGGCTAACTATTGTGTTTAATAGTGTTCCGTCTGCTGCACTATAGACGTAGGCTCGTCCGGCTGCGTAGATTTTGCTTGGCGAAGGTGAGGGTTTTTTAGCAGTAACGGTAACGCTGTAAAGTGGTATTGACTCGTATGCTGCTCCTACTACTATGAGGCCTTCGCCAGTGGCAACTGAGCAGCCATACCATCCCCCGGATAGTTCTTGATTAGGACTGGTGAGTATGTCAGGAAGTAAGCCATCTTCACCTAATACTTCAATGCTGTATACTTCGCTGTTTGAAACTGACCCGCCTCGATAGTTTGCTGTTACAGTGACAGTGTTTACAAGTGGGTTAGGAGTTGCTGTCACTATATAGGTAGATGTGAAGATCCAAGCTTCACTTGACTCAAGTATGCCATTGTTTCTTTTATCGCCTGACTGAAAAACAGCAGGTCCAACCACATCATTAACAACTGAAATGTCAGTTAATCGGTCTTTTCCAGTATTTGTTACTGTAAAAATGAATGTTACGATATCGCCTACTATTAGAGGAGAAGATCGATTAGTTGATGTTGTCACGCTGATGCCAGGTACTGGTTTTGCAGCATCAACCGATGGCAACATGATTGCAAATAGGGATAAGCATAAAATACTAATTATTGTTAGTGAAAATAGTTTAGTAGTTTTCAAAATTTTCACCTCCGTCTATTATGCTGACTTTAAAAGTAAAATCTAAGCTGTGGCAATTCACATTTTTACAAAATTTAGTTTGTTTCATTTTTTCATCTTCTTTTTTGTCGAAAAATTTTTTGTTAACTCTTTCAATTCATTTTCACTTAAGTCCATTTTTAAAGAACCGTTAGCGCCGTTTATCTCAAGCATTATTCCTTCAGTAAAATTTACATTCTCAAGTTCGCCTAGAAAGCCTTCGATTAGAATATTGCCGGATTCATCATTTGGCAAAGCTATACTTTTCAAGTGGTCTTTAGAGTTTAATTGAATTGAAAACATATGTTCGGCCGTTTTCTTAAGGTTACTCGCCATAAGGGAACTGCCTTCTCCAGCTCTGGTAAAGCAAAAAGAGCAGATATGTCTATTTTTTGACTGATACTAAAATTTTAGTATCAACCCTAAATGCTCAATGAAAATAAAAATATCAATAATTCATAAACAGCAGTAACAAGTTTTTTTTATAAAAAGAATAACATTTCTTAGGCTTCCTACAAAGCTGCCAAGTGAAAAAGCCAGATAATTATGTAAAAATTATAATTAAAAAGTGACATAGATTTTATAAAAAGTGTTTATAAAAAAATTCTGCCAAAGTAAGATATCTATCGTGGGTAGTGTGTTTATGTGACGATTTTGAGAAGCACACATTTTTTTAGAATTTGATAGTAGTAGAAACTGCTTTTAAACTGGTCGTTTATTTATTTGGGCATTTTTTAGGTATTTGGCAGTTTTATAGAAGCTAATTAATACAATTGCGATTAGTGAGGCTATGATTCCTGCTAGTAGTATTTGTGGGAGTAGGAATGGTGGAAACTTGTCTCCGTATGTAATTGCGAGTTTGTAGTAAGTGTTGTTGTATTTGTAGTAGAAGTCGTTATAGTTGAACTGTTTTGCATTTTGCTGATTTAACTCGTCAATGTTTGTATCATCAAATGAAGTAAAAGTATCTGAGTAACCGTATTTTATTGCTTGCAAAGTATATTTATCAGGGTTTTCTAGCAATACGTATCTTTCTGGTACATAGTCGATCTTATCTGTGGTTGCAACACTATAGCGTGGACCATAAGTTGAAACCATAACAACCCATCCAGTTACAGATAGAATTAGCATTAAGCTAAAGATGGTTAAAGCCATGGTTGATTTTGATAGTTTTCTTCTCAAAGCTAACGCCTCTTTTTGAAGTAAACCAGCAAGCTTACAACAACAGCTAATGTTACTAAAATTAGTATAATATGTCTTGCCGTATAATCTACAGTAAAATAAGGTGTTGTACTAGCTGAGGTTGTTGGTTGTTGTGTTTGGGTGTCTGTTTGTGTTGTGAAGCTCCATGTTCTGGTAGTGGTTGATTTTGCGCCTTCTGGTGCAGTTTCTTGTCCATATGTTACTGTTGTTGTGTATGTTGTGTTTGGCTTTAATTTTTCATTGAAATAGAAAATGTATGTAGCGCCCAAGCCTTCTGTTTTAAAGACTCTTTCCTTGATGGCTACATTTGGTGTTATAGTTAGGTTGCAAATTGAGGGCGGTCTGCTAAAAGATATTGAAACTGTTGTGTTAAGAGCAACATCTGTAGAGTTACAAGCAGGATAAAAGTTGTGTGCGGCGTATGGCAATTCTATTAGGCTTTGAGTAGGGCTAGGTGAAGGGTGTGTGGAGGTTGTAGTTGCAGGTGTTATTGTTGTGTTTGGTTGTGGGCTTTGAGAGGAAGTTATTGTTGGCGCTAGATTTGTAGTGTCTATTGTAAAGAAGACGGTTCTGCTATGTGGCGTAGAAAAATTTATTGGATTAGAAAACTGTGCATAAATATCTATGCGATGTGAGCCTTCAGATAGGGCTGGCAAAGTTGTAGCTATGTTGATTTCTTTCCAACACAAATCTATTGAAGATTCAGTGCCAGTCAACGTAATATTCTCAGCCCCATCTAGGCTATAAGTAATAGATCTGTCTTCGGCTTTAGTTACAAAATACGCTACAGAGACATTTAGAGTAAGCAAATTAGAGTTGTATGTTTTGTTTTGTGGTGAATAAATATTGTTAACAGATGCTACAGGAAGAAAATTAGCATCTACAACCTCGAAAACTTGCATTTCAGCAACTAAAAAACACGATAAAACAAAGATAAGTAAGGTTGCTAGAGTTAACTTCATTGTTACTCACTTCACCGTTACTTTATGCAGCTTATAAATATCCCCAAACAACACTTTAACAAATAAAAAATCCTATCAAGGAGTATCTAAACGTGAATTTTAAGTCAGGAAGTTTCTGTGAATTATATTATATAGTACATGTTAGAATTAGTTTGTGATGCTAATTGGTAGCTAAATATAAAAGCTGGAATAAATTTTTTAAAAATAGTCTTTTGCTTAATGCAGTTATTATGAATATTTTTCTAACCCTTAACATGTTTACCAACTTTGGCAACAATAACCTTGCACTTACAGCAATCTACTTTGCCATTTTTATGATTGTACTAGTTTTAGTTAACTAAGTAGTCTACCAATTTTATAAACGAAACAATAAAGAATAAATTGCTTAATGTTTCTTTGGCGATTTTATATTTTTTTGAAGTAAATTTTTAGGATATAGTATGATAATAGGCCTGTAAATGCAATTAGTATGATGGCAATAGTTGTGATTATTATTTGGGTGTTTTGAGGATAAGATGTAGTTGGGGAATCAATTATATTGTCGGTTAAAGTAGGTTTTAGTGTTTGCTGTTGTGTTGGAGTATTAATTGCAGCTGTAGTTGGAGTTAAACTTGCTGTAGGACTAGGGTTATTGTGTGGGGTTGAGGTAGTATTGATTTTAAATTGTGTGTTGGCTGAGTAGGTTTTTCCGCCATATTGGGGATCGCCACTATAGTGGCTAATTTGGTAAACTGTTAAGGTATGGTAACCTTCTGATAAGGATGAAAGAGTACAGTTGCCGTTTAGGATTGTTTTATACATTGCAGGTTCATGACCACTAATGCCTTCTTTTGAGACTATTATCATGTTATCTATTGGCATTTTTTCTGACCCATCTAGGCTGTAGAAGAAAGTATAGTATGACCAGTTTGTTTCTACAGAGAAGTTAATTGTAAATGTGTCTGTAGTATATGTTGATGAAGAATCAATTGTTAGCTTTGCATATGCCTCAGGTATGGGATTAGCATCAGTGAAATTGACAGCTTGCAATCCAGTACTTAATAGACCTACTAAAGTAATGATAAGTATTGCAGATAAGAAAACTGCTTTATTCATTGTTTAGTCAGCTGTTAAATATTTTTTTGGTAGATAACTTTTACTAGATAGCACTTTAAGGCGAATACAGTAAGGGTAGTATTAGTGTATGTATGATGCTGTTATGCGTATGTCTGCTGTTGAGTTTTCTATATTATCGTAGCCAACTTTGAGTTCTAAATTTGATGTGGGTAATAAAGGAAAGTTTAGTCCTCCAAATTCAGGAGTTGATTTTCCAAGGGTAAATTTTTGATTATAATATACAGGGCCACTTGAATATGTGACTTGAACGTAGTAGTCTCCGCCAGCTTTGGTGCTACCGCCGCCAATTTTGTTTATTGTCAAGTATCCTGGATAGAGTATTGTTCTATTCCATATTGTAGCTTCGCCTGATTGTAAGGTAGTGGCTGTATCATCTAGCCATAATTCGGTTACATTTTGATTTAGTGCATAGTAGGTAAGGTTGTCAAGTTTACTGTTTAATTCGTTATTTTGATTTGTTAACAAACTGATTTGGTTAGATAGTTCTTGAATTTTTGTGTCTTTATTATTTGCTTGAACTGTCAAAGTTGATAGGTTAGAATTTAGTGATGTTATTTGAGAGTTTAAAGTGGATAATTGTGCATCTTTATCAACTATTATTGTATTGTAGTAAAATGATACTATTGCGAGGGCGAATAGGGTTATTATACAAAGAACTCCTGCAAATATAGCTGTTTTGTTTAACATTTTATTCACTTAAGTTATTAGATAATAATTCAATAATCGATTAAGTAATTAAATTCTGCTTGGGAACAAACTGTTCCTTTTTGAGAACAGATCACAAACCTTTAAAAATTTATGAAATACTATCCTTTTTAGTTTTTGTTTTTAGGTTGGTGTGTTGTTTGTTGTGTTTATTTTTGTTTTTTCTGTATTGGCAGGGTTATAGTGAATGTGGTTCCTCTGCCTTCTTGGCTTTCAAAACTTATTGTTCCGTCTAAGGCTTCGGTGAAGCGTTTAACTACTGATAATCCTAGGCCTTGACCTTTTGATCTAGTGGTGAAAAGTGGGTTGAATATTTTTGTTTGTACATCTTTAGGTATTCCGATTCCGGTATCTTTAATTGTTAATATTATTTTGTCGGTTTGCGTGTTTTTTGTTGCTTGGATGGTTAGTGTTCCGCCGTCAGGCATAGCGTATATTGCGTTGGTTATTAGATTGTTTATTATGCGTTGGAGATAGATTGTGTCGGTTGTTAGTGTTGTTGCTTCTTCAGATATGTTTGTTATTATGTTGATGTTGTTTGGGGTATTATTTTTTGTTAGTATTGTGTCTATGACTTGTTTTAGGTCGGTTCGCTGGAAGGATGGATTGGGGATTCTTGCATAGTCTTGTAAGTCTGCTACGATTTTACTAATGTAATTTATGTTTTCTTCTATTGCGGTTAATGTTTGGTTTAGGCTTTCTTTTTCTGGGCTATTAGGTAAGGATGCTAAGTCAATTTTTGCTAGGTATAGATCGCCGGTGATTGCTTGTAGTGGGTTGCGTATATCATGTCCTACCATGCCTGCTGTGGCTCCTATAGCGGCTAGGCGTTCGGCGGCTTTGAGTTGGTTTGCTCTTTGTGTTGCGAGCGCTTCCATATGGGTTGCGTATTCTTTTAGCATGCTTTGTACGCATTCTAATTCGTGTGTACGCTTCTTTAGAGCAGCTTCGGTTTTTTTAAGGTCTGTAATGTCGACATTAATTCCAACCCACTTGACTATTTTTCCGTTTTCATCTTTTAGTGGAAATCCTCTGCTTAGCATGGTTTGCCAGTTACCGTTTTTATCTTTTATATCGTGTTCGTATTTCCAAAATGTTCCTTCTTGTAGGGTTTTTTTCCAATCCATTAAAAATTGGCTAATTTTTTCAGGACGATAGCGGCTTAGCCAACCAAATTGTTTAACTTCATCAAAGCTCATGCCCACCATGTCGAAAAAGGATTGACTTTGATAGGTGACTCCACCTTGTGGGTCTGTTTCCCAAATTCCAAAGGGAATTAACTCACCAATCGAACGATAAAGCTGTTCACTTTCTTTTAGTTTGTCTTCAGCCTTTTTACGTTCAGTTATATCTGTAAAGACTAATGCTACATAGCCATTCTGCGGACTATATGCAGATGCATAAAACCATTTGTTAAGATACCGTGAGTAATATTCAGTATGTATAGGCTCTTGTGTGAATGCTACGTTTCCAAAAGTGCTAATTATGTTAATTGGTGTTTGTTGAATTTTTGGTAACACAAACGTTAAGCGTTTGCCTATTACGTCTCTGGTCAAGCCGGTTATTTTGCTGAAAGCTTCGTTTATTTCAAGCAAGATATAGTCAACTGGTTTACCTTCATCATCAGCAATGACTTCAGCGTATGTAAAGCCGCTACTCATATGTCTAAATAAGTATTCGAATTGTAGTTTTGTTCGTTTAAATACACTTGTCCATCGTGGACTATCTTGCGCAGATAATAATGCGATAATAAAGTATATACTGGCGGTGTATTGTGCAAATCTGCCAAGCCAAGAAAGCGGAGTATCAATAGCTGCAATACCTGCAATTATGCCTACACTAATACTGTATAATGCTAATGCCATAGCACACCAATAGAGAACATTAGTTCGATTTTCAAAATATAGCCATATAAAAATTATTGAGGAAATTGCAAGTAAGCTTATGGTAACTGCTAATATTACTTGACGCAGTATGCTAAAACCGCCTGCAACAAGTACAAAATCAGGGGCAATATTTAGATAAGCTAAGGTTGCGAAAAAAATCATTAAAACTGTTATTCCAACATAAGATAAAGTTATGTTTGTTTTTAACTTAGATTTGTTTAATGCAGTGGTTTTCTGCTTGAATACCAATATGATGGCAGTTAATAATATAAATAGGGCAAAGACAAGAAGGCCGATATTGTGTACTGAAACAGTAAAGTCTGCATAGTTGTATATTGTAACATATAGAGGGCTTAATGAGTGAATTAGTACAGCTGTTGCAAGGCTAATCATGCCTGTTCCGATCAAAAGCAGCTGAGGTAAACCGCTTTTCAGGTAGCTATTAGCAGAAATGAATGCTACAGCAAAAAGAGCCCCAGACTGAAAAACTATGTTAAGCACTGAAAGAAGATCTTTGTAAACAAACAAGCCATTAACAGGGAGAATTGTAAATAATGTTAAAAGTATAATATATCCAAATAAGACTGCTACGCCTATCAACTGGGCATAATTAAGTCTCATAATGAATAGCCACTTAGATTAGTATATTCACTACGTACACAATATAACTTTTTTGAGAATATTTTAAACAGAGAATTTTCAAACAATCTTAATTTGTAACTATTGAAAACACATTAGCAAATTCTAATAGTTTTGGAAAAGTAGATGTGATAGAAACTCTTTGATAATGACATATTTTACCTATCCACACGTTTACTTACTTATTTGCTTGGTTTTTTGTTTGAATATGATTTAGTTTTGAATAAAATTGAGTTTATAGTTAGATGAAGATTATTGTTTGGCGAAGTTCTCTAAGAATTCTTTTATGTTGTTGTGAACTTGAAGAATTGGTGAACGCAAGTTTTTTGTTAATTGTGAGCTTGGTTGAAAGTACCCATTTTTTGTTAAATAATACATTACTCGTGAGTAGTCGCCGATTACAGCTGCGCTTATTTCCTTTTTAGATGAATTTTTAACTGCATAGTATCGATGATGCCCATCTAGTACAGCGTAGCGTTCTTTGCTTGGATGCTTAACCACTAGGATAGGTCTAAGTTGTTCTTTATTTGCAATCTTTTGCTCATAACTTTCTACTCCGTCCACTGTAACTTTTGCGTCAGCAACAACATTATCAATAGATAAACATACTGCATACTTTTCAGGATTAACTATTGCATCAACATTTATGCCTCTCCTACCTAGTAATAAATCAAAAAAATCTCTTTTTAATGACCCTAAAAGCTGCGCTGGATTCATCAAAAACAACTACACAATAATAAACTAAGATCTAGGTAATTAATAATTTTAAAATTTACTTACTAAAATGATGTCGACTTGATTTGCAAATATTTATTTAATAAAAAAGGGAATGAAACTTATTGAGTATAAAGCTAAGGTCTTCTGCCTGTTAGTAGCCATACCACTACTATAATTATGGCGATAATTATCAAAATATGTATTATAGCACCGAGAGCAGGCAGCAGTAACCAGCCAAAAAGCCAGATTAGTATTATAATAATGGCAAGCCATAAAAGAAAGGATGCAGCCAACAAGAACACCTCCAAAGTAAATAACACATTTGATAACTTAAAGAGTTGTAGTTTGCATAAATCAACCACAAGTGCACGCATATA
>CAYSWL010000096.1:0-9513 GCA_964434745.1 uncultured Candidatus Bathyarchaeia archaeon
GCTGTTAGAAAATCTGCGGTTTCAATGTCTAATTCTTTTTTGAGTTTAGCCAGCTTCTCAGCGGTACGGTCTGCTAGGATTACGGTGTCGCCTTTTTCTTTGCAGAATTTTGCGAACCAGATGCCCATCTTTCCGGCGCCGAGAATGGCTGTCTTCAATTATTGAGCGGCCTCACAGATTTTATTTAAACCAGCTTCTATTTGGTCGTCTGGTGCGGTTAATGAGATACGGAAATGTTCGGGGTAGTCACCAAAAGATGAGCCTGGCGCAACGGCAACACCTCTGTCCAGTAGGTCAAGAGTGAATTTTACGCCATCTATGCCGTCTCGTTTGGGGAATACATAGAAAGGTGCATCTGGCTCGGTGAATTTAAATCCTGCAGCGGTGAGCTTGGCGCTTGCTAAATCAGCGCGGGCTTTGTATTTGGCCTTGATATTAGAAGCGATCTGTTTGTGTAGTTCCATACCTTTGAGTGCGGCATCTTGGATGAAAACAGGTACGTTGTTAAATGTGATCTGATTGAGTTTTACTACGGTGTCCACGAAGGTTTTGTTGGCAACTATGTAGCCTATACGCCAGCCTGTCATTGTAAATGTCTTTGAGAAACCGTTTGAAAGTATGTGTTTTGAGTCGGCGCCATAGTCGAGTATGCTTTTGGTTGGGTTAAATGAAATTGCTCCATAAACCTCGTCGGAGAGTATAGTTATGCCTTTTTTGTTGGCTAATTCGACTACTTCATCAAGGGTCTTACTGTCCATGACTTTACTGGTGGGGTTATTTGGATTGTTGAGCATGATCATTTTTGTTTCACTATCAATCAGGCTTTCGAGTTCAGAGACGTCAACTTTCCAGCCTGTCTCCATCTCAGTACGCAGTAATTTGGTTTTAGCGCCAAAGCTTTTGGCAATTAAATCGTAAGCAGTCCAGTATGGAGTGGGAATGATGATGTTGCCACCATTTTTGAGTGTCAAAAACATGGTTACAAATATTGCCCATTTTGATCCTGGGGTAATAATAACGTTTTCTGGTTTTACGCCGTGTACTTCAGCGATTTTTTGGCGTAGCCTAAGTTCGCCGTAAGATGATGAATACTTGGTTTTGCCTGCTTTCATCGATGCGTATGCAGCTTCGACTATTTCAGGTGGCGTGGCCATATCGGGGTCACCTAGGTTTAGACGGATAATTTTTTTTCCTTCACTTTCAAGTTTTAGTGCTTTCTCGTTTATTTCATACAGCATACTTTAAACTCTCCGTTAAGAGTTTTACTCGAGTTCTTTATTGTTGAACTGCACTGCACATATTAACTATTTCGCGGTAAATTGCCTCAACGTGTGAGGGATCAAGGCATAGCTGTTCAGCTTTGATCTTTATTGATTGATATAATTCCTTTTCACGTCCAGCATCATAAACAGGTAATCCGCAAACTTTCTTTATTGAACCTATTGAGCGGCAGATTTGTGCACGTTGACATAACAATTCGAGAAGTTGTCCATCAATAGTATCAACTTTTTTACGTAGCTGCTTGATTTCATCCATTACTAAGACCTCTTAAGGATTTTTGTGATCAAACCGCTGCGAATTAAATGATCTACTAAAGTAATGGATACAACAGCTTCTATTGCAGGTACTGCTTTAGGTACGATACAGGGGTCATGTCTTCCGCCAATTTTTATTTGGGTGTTTTCCATTTTTGATATGTTAATAGTTTTTTGTGTCTTAGCAATGGAAGGAGTTGGTTTTACTGCGGCTCGGATGATTATTGGCATGCCTGATGATAGTCCACCTAAAATACCGCCTGCAATATTTGTTGATGTGTAAATTTTATTGTTTTGTATCTGGAATACATCGTTAGCTTCAGAACCTTTCATGGTAGCAACTGCGAAGCCGGCACCGAACTCTACACCTTTTACAGCAGGCACAGTAAAAACAGCCTTAGCCAAATCTGCGTCCAAAGCATCATACAAAGGTTCACCTATCCCAGAGGGCATATTCAATATAAGACATTCAATAATGCCGCCTAAGCTGTCACCTTCTTTTTTTGCGGTCGCTATAGAAGATTCCATAATTTGTGCACATGCTGAATCGGGACACCTAGATGGAGAATCGTAGCGGTGCTTTTTAATTTCATCTGCACTTAAAGTGCTGCTTAGTGTTACTGTGCTTATTGCTTTAGTGTAGGCTATAACATCAATTCCTAAATGACTAAGCAATTTTTTTGCAACTGCGCCAGCCATAATCTGAGCGACAGTAATTCGACCTGAGAATCTGCCCCCACCACGGTAATCATTAAAGCCGCCATATTTGATGCGAGCTACATAATCAGCATGTGATGGTCGAGGAGTATCTTTGATATTGTCATAGTCAGCTGAGTTTGTTTCCTTATTCTCAACAACCATACAAATAGGTGCACCTGTGGTGAAACCGTTGAAGACTCCGGAGATGATTTTTACAGCATCTTTTTCTACGCGTCCAGAAACAAGCTCAGGTTTCTGGGTAGGAATACGCCTGTCTAGATCTACTTGTATGTCAGATTCAGATAATGCTAGCCCGGCAGGGCAGCCATCGATGACAACACCCACAGTTTTACCGTGACTTTCACCGAACGATGTTACTGTAAAATCTTTACCTATCGAGTTCCCCGTCAACCACATCTACTCCTATTTTACGTAAATCATTGAAGAACTGTGGATAAGACTTTCTGACGCATTCAGCGTTCTGAATTACTGTTTCACCTTCAGCGCCCAAGGCAGCTATTGCACATGCCATAGCTATTCGATGATCGTTATGAGGATCAATAGTTGCACCGTGGAGTTTGCAAGGTCCTTTGATAGTGAGGCTACTTTCATCCATTGTAATATTTGCACCCATCTTGCTTAATTCGCTATATAAGGAGGCTAATCGGTCGGATTCTTTTAGACGTAGTCTTTGTGCATCATGTATTTTAGAGGTGCCTTGTGCATAGCAAGCAAGTGTAGTGCAAACGGGCACTAAATCAGGGATATCTCGAACATCTAGTGTTATAGGTTTGAGCAAATTACCGTTGCCAGTAATTTGTATGCTGTCTTTACCTACTTTACTGTCAACTTGCATAGTCTGAAGTATACGCAGTATTGCTTTATCACCTTGCACGCTGCCATAATCAAGGTTCTTAATACATACGTCTGAGTTAGATATTGCACCTGCTGCAAGAAGAAATGCTGCTGAAGAGAAATCACCAGGCACGACTCCACTACAAGGTGTGTATATTTGTTTTGAAGGAATTTTTATTCGGCTAAAATCTTCAGATATTGATATTGTAATACCATGTTTTGCTAAAACATCTTCAGTCATTAGAACATAGCTCATTGATTCAAGCTCTGTTGTTAGAGTCAAATTTGTATCAGCAGCGCCCAATGGGCAAGCAAACATAAGACCTGAAACAAATTGGCTACTCACATCACCGGGCATGGATGTTCGTCCGCCACGTATTCCTCCACCTGATATGATAATACGAAGTTTGCGCCCAATTTTTTCAGATTTAGTTTCAACACCTAACTGTTTAAGGCTGTTAAGCAGTGGATCTATAGGCCGTTTGGAAAGTCTTTGTCCTAGGGCAAAAACTGAAGGCCCAGGCGCTAGTGCAGCGACAGGTATCATAAAGCGCAATGTGGCGCCTGATTCACCGCAGTCAATAGGTTTTTTTGCGCTCCGCAACTGTTTAACTCCAGTTACGGTCCAGCAATCTTCTGTATCTGCCACTTTTGCACCTAGAGCTTTCACTGCGCGAAGGGTAGCTTGAGTGTCTTCTGATATAAGAGGGTTGGAAATTTTTGAGATGCCTTCTGATAGAGCAGCAGCTATAAGCATTCGTTGAGTGTATGCCTTTGAAGGCGGTGCTTGTACTTCGCCTTTTAGACTAGGGGTTCTTTTGATTATTATATCGGTCAAGTCAGGTCACGACCTTGGCTTTTTCATGATTAATTCTGGTTTGAATTATTTCACCATTTTGGCGTTGCAGGGTAGCTTTCACTGCGTCAACTTTATCATCTGAAGCTACGATTGTTACTGCGGGGCCTTTTCCACATAGTCCAGCTGCTAATGCGCCCACAGTTAAAGCGTCGACTGCAACGGAAGCATCGTAATTTAGTGCTGAGGAGTATATGAGTCCGTTAAGCGAAAGTGCAGTCCAGTAGTTTCCTTTTAAGGCTTCTGAGTATGCAACTTTAACGAGTGGCGCCATTGTTGTCATTCTGTTAACGTTGCTGTTAGCTGTATAAGCTTTTGTTGGGGGTACAAAGAATAGGACTGTTATGTCTAAAGGTAAGGTATCTTGTTTAAGCAGTTTGCGTTTGAAGTTATCAGTGACTATCACACCCCCGAAGTAGGAAGCACATGCATCATCGAAGGCACCAGTTATTGTGACTTTAGCATCGTATGCTGCTTCTACACCTAGTTTTACTGCTGTTAAATCATCAAGTGTTTTACCCAGAGCAGCTGCTGTTGCGATGACTGTAGCATTTGCTGCTGCACTACTGCTTTTTAGCCCACGCGCGACAGGAATATTTGAAGATGTTCGTATTGTTGCACCATATTGTTTTTCAGCCTTGAAATATTGCAAGACACGATTTGCTGCACATTCGATAAGCAGAGTATTTTCAGTAGGGTCAGAAGATATTTCGCCATGGATTATGTTAGGTTCGTTGGTTAGTTTGACTTCAGCTTTGGTTGTTAAGTCTACGCCGAATGCAGCACCTTCACCTGTGGCTATCGCATTAATTATCGTTGCTGCTCCATGTGCTACCGCTACTGCTTCAGCTTTTCCCCGCGTTTTTCTTCACCCAGTAAAGCTGATTTAATGCTGCCTGTCTCATAACTTTGACGGGTGCAAGTTGACCATTCCATATCTCAAATGAGGCAGCACCTTGATAAACTAGCATTTCTAAGCCGCTTATTACGCGCGCGCCTACAGCTTTAGCGGCCTTAGCTAGCTTAGTTTCCAAAGGATCGTATACTATGTCCATAACTGTTAGGTCTGGTTTTAACCATTCTGGAGCAACTATGCTTTCATCTGCATGTGGATTCATGCCTACGCTAGTGGCGTTTATTAGTATATCAGCATCTGAAAGGTTTTTATAAATAGCAGAAGGAGATAGTTTTGTTGAGCTAATTTTGTTATTGAAAGTTCTATTTAGTGTTTCACTTAGTTTACTTGTTTTCGCAGTTGTTCTGTTTAAAATTACTAGTTCAGCTACATCTTTAGCTAAAGCGTAGGCAATTGCTTTTGCTGCACCGCCCCCGCCAAGCAGAACAAGTTTTTTTCCACAAATATCCACATCATTTTCTTCTAGTGCTCGTCGGGCGCCTAAACCATCTGTACTAAAGCCTCTTAGCACACCATTATCGTTGAGTATTGTGTTTACTGAACCTAAAAATTGGGCTGTTTTGTCAACTTCATCTAAGTAGGAAAGTACGGCGGTTTTGTGAGGCATTGTAACGTTTAGTCCGCGGATGTTTAGAGCGCGCATCCCACGTATAGCGTTTTCTACATTTAGAGATTTAACATTAAATGCTAAGTATATGCAATCAAAATTCAGAGCTTGAAAAGCTGCGTTGTGCATAGCTGGACTTAGGGAGTGAGCTACTGGGTCGCCTATAACGCCATAGATTTGCGTTTTTCCGGAGAGGGCAGGTTTCATTTTTTTATCGGATTCCAAGTAGCTCGTAAGCAGTCCGCATTTCTTCTACTGTCATTTGACCGGGTGCAGTTTCACTACCTCTTTCTAGTGCAGCGAATGTGAAGAAGCTACCGAACGCAGGTGAAAGAAGTCTTGAAGGTTTTCCAAGTTCACCCATTGCAAAACATACAGGTTTTTTTCGAATAGGTGCAGATTGGATGAATTGTAACAAGGTCAAATTATCTTCCATTTTGGTTGCAGTAGTTACTATTTTGCACACATCTGCTCCAGCTGAGATTTCTCTTTCAAGTATGCGGTTAAGTTCTTGTGTGTTTAAAGTTTTTGTGTAGTCATGGAAAGAGACTATTGTTTTGGCGCCAGCATCTTTTATTTTGGAAACGAAGCTTTGAAGCTTAGGGCTAAATAGAGCTACATCTACATACTGAAAACCGCTTTTTGCAGCGTTAAGGAGGATTGCCTGACGTTCAGATTCGTCTTTGCGTGAATGATCAGCGGCAATAAGAGGAACTTGATGACGCGCAGTTAAGTCCACAAGGTGATGACTTTTTCCAAGTTGATCAAGGCGAACTTCAACAAAATCTACTTGCAATTCTTCAGCTTGTGTAAGTAGATGCTGAGCTTCATAAGGAGTCTGGGGAAGTATGGAAACACAGATTTTAATTGTCAACGTTCAATCACCGTTTCTTCAGTTACAGATACACCAAAGTGCCTTCCGCCCTTCGCTGCTAGATATACAAGTACTTCATCGCCAGGTTTAAGTTCAGTTACAGGTGTGGAAGCTTTTGGAGTTACAACTCGTATGGTTTCTGCATTTTGCAATACAGTTTTAATTCGTTTACCTTCTACCTCAGCTTCTAACAGTATGAGAGGACGATACTCAATTTTAACTCTGCCTATGTTAGCTTTTCTGGTTTTGCCATCGCGGTTAACAATGATTACTTCATCACCTGCCTTGAATTCCGACAGATATCTTGTGTTCTGCAAAGATCCTAACGTGTACATGGAAATGGAGCCTGCATTAACTCTGAAAGGACGTGATGCCACGTAAGGATTTTCATGTACTTCAGCTTCAACCAAGAAGAGCCCGGCAGATTGTGACCCCACAACTATACCTTCGCCGGGGACCATTATGTCACATGTATCGACACATGCACGTGCACCTGTACCTATAGCTTGAGCAACAACAATTTTTGCAGTTGTTAAAATAATTTTTTCAGCTTGTTGTTTAACTACTAAAGCGGTATTAGTAAGTTCTGCAGAGCTAGAAGTCTTAATTAGAACACCGTCAGTTCCAAGTTCTAAAGCTTCAAGCACTAATTTTGCATCCTGAGCGTTTTTTACTTCAGCAAGTAGGGTACTTTTGCCACGGGTTTTTGCGATAAGGTTTTCAAGGGGGATTACTCGCCAGTCAAGACAGTTAATAATTATATAGTCAGCTGAAAGTTCTGCAGCTTGGACTGCGTTATTCTCGTCTTGTTTGCCAGTTATTGTGATTTTTTGGGCAATTTTCTTTCTTTCACGTTTTAGTTCACGAATATTATCAGCGTTAAAATCATTTAGTATAGTTATTGAGGGTTGATTAGAGGTTGGCTTAGCTTGTCTATCTTGCACTATAGCATCGGCTGTTTCAGCTGCAATCTTTATCAATTTATCTTTCTCGGAGTTATCTTGGTCTATTTCGACCCAGAGTATTTTCACTTATGTTTCACCTAATAATTTGACTGCATATTCTACGGATGCACCTTGATGTACAATAGCTGAAAGTGCTTTAACCATTAAAGCAGGATTTTCATGCTGGAATATGTTACGTCCGATTGATAGACCAGCTCCACCTGCCTTAATTGCTTCAAATGTAGTTTGTAAGGTGTCTTGTGCGGTTTTAGCTTTTGGTCCACCGGCTATGACTACTGGAACAGGACAACATTCTATAACTGCCCTGAAAGAATCAATATCACCGGTGTAATTAGTCTTTATTATGTCTGCACCTAATTCTGCACCTAAACGAGCGGCGTGGGCAACGACATCAGGAGCATGTTCATTTAGGATTTTTGGGCCGCGGGGATACATCATGGCTAGTAGCGGCATGCCATATATTTCGCATTCATCGGCAACTTTGCCTAACTTAATAAGCATTTTATCTTCATCTGGCGCGCCAACATTTATGTGTACAGAGACTCCATCGGCGCCTAATCGTACTGCTTCTTGCACACTACAAACTTGAACTTTATTATTCGGATTAGGACCAAGATTAGATGCTCCTGAAAGCATAACTATAAGTCCTGCATCTGAAAAATTAACATTTTTTGCTATGCCTTTATGTATAAGTATAGCGTCAGCGTTGCCTTTTATCAATTGATTAACAGTATTTTGCATATTCACTATGCCATAACATGGACCTATGGTAACACCGTGGTCCATGGGCACTATTACTGTACGATCATCTTCTTGGAAGATCCGCGTCAATCGACGCTTTTTACCTTGATCCATGACTTTTGTTCTCCCTGCGTCTATATTTATGATTAATCTTGTGGTTATGCTCAATGGTTCCTTAAGGAGTTTCTGACTAGTTCTAAGGCTCGTTCACGTTCAGTCCAGTCTACAAAGAGCAAAATGCTTGAAGTGATAGTTAAAATGCCTGCAATGTTTATGCTATTAAGTCGTAAAACGTCTGATATTTTTCCAACGATACCATGTTTTTCTTCAAGGCCAACACCGCTGGTCTTGATGAATACAAGGTCTTTTTTGACGGCCATCGCCTTAGTTGCAAGATTTGATAGCACAGTTTTGTGCAGGTCATTGAAAAGGACATCAACATTGTTACCCTGTGCAACGTAGAGTATTACAGAGTTAATATCAACAGAAAGACCTAGTAGTGAAGAATGCGTATTTACTTTTTCCACCATTTCCTCAATTATTTTTGGGTTCTCAGAAACTTTCTGGCCAACTACTGTTATTGCTGCAACTTGTGAGGGAAAAACTATGTCTGCGCCTAACTCTGTTGAAAGTGAACCTGTAATTATTGTGCCTTCCTTAGATAAGTCACCGTGAGCCTGATTTATGACTCTGACATTGATGCCTTTCGGTTTGTACTTTAAGGCTTTACTGTGAATGAATTTTGCGCCAGAATCAGCTAATCCTACTAACATGCTTACGTCAATTTCAGAAAGCCTTTGAGGAGTTGCAACAACTTTCGGATCACCAGACATTATACCTTCAGCGTCAGTCACTAATACAACTTCGTCTGCTTTTAAGGCCTCTGCTAGCAGGAAAGCTGTAGTGTCACTTCCGCCGCGGCCTAAAGTGGTTATTTTTCCGTCTTTAGTTCTGCCTACGAATCCTGCTATAACAGGAATTGTACCTTTTTCAACAACTGGCAAAACGCTTTCTTTAACGCGTTTTTCTATTTCATCTTTTAGAGGGTTAGCATTAGAAAATGCAGTGTCGGTTATAATTGGCCAGTCACAGTCAAGAGGATCAAAGTAGCGGCTTTCAGCCCCATTGGTCCTTAATGCAGCGGCAAATACGCGTACGCTTGTGCGTTCGCCCATGGAGAGTATATCATCTAAGTCGTGCTTCTCCAGTTTGCCGTTACAAGTGTTTTTTGTGGTATTCAAGAGGACATCAGTGGTTTTACCCATAGCTGAAACGACTACCGCGATGCGGGTGCCTTTTTTTGCCTCGTTAACTACAGCGTTGACTGCTTTAGATAAACGCTCAGGCTCGCCTAGACTAGAACCACCGAATTTAACAACAATTTTTTTGCAACAATTTTTAGTTTCCATTTTTCACAACCATCCTGCACCCAGAACTTTTCTCCTTTTTAGTCCTGGGCTTAGTA
>CAYSWL010000097.1:0-9361 GCA_964434745.1 uncultured Candidatus Bathyarchaeia archaeon
AGATAATGAGCGGTGACTGGAGTTCAGACGTGTGCTCTTCCGATCTAACTGAAACCTTACTTATCATCGGTGCAGCAGTGGTTATTATTGCAGTCATAGGCGCAGCAGCAATACTGCTAAGAAAACGTGCATAAGATAAACAAAAAACAATCTTTCTTTCTTTTCTTTTTTTGTAAAATTGGTGAGGCAGTAAATGAAAGGAAATAGTAGTCCAAAGAGTTTAATGGTTAAATTAATTTTTTACTGATTTTTTGTCGTTTGTCTAATTTTTGCGATTAATTATGTTAGATAGTTTGACTGAAATTGTGTACATTACTATAGGTATGTGTGGCTTAATATCTATATTATAACCGGTAAGGTAGGTTTTCCAAAGAATAACGATGCAGTTAAAAATGTGTGTTTGTGCTGGTTTTATGAGCTGTTCTTATGCATTGGTTAGTATATCCATCGATAAGGCATAACTATGCAAAATCTATGCTGTATTATCTTCCTTTAAGTGAAAGTAATCAGCTCATATGATTGATATTGCCTGTAGTTTTGGGTGCTTAGATATTTTACAAATTAAAGCTACTTTTGGAGAATAATGCTTTTTTTAAAAAAAGGAAAGGGAAGTTGTTTTGTTGTGTTATGTTCTGTTATGTCGGTTGCTATTGTTTGCTTATTTTGTGCGTCTCCACCATGTGGAGCTAGTTTGTGATGGAGTGGTTTGTTCTGGTTGTGCACTTGGTGTTGATGGTGTTGATGAGGTTGTTTGGCTTGTTTGTACAGTTGTTGGGTTGCAGTTGCAGGCTTCTGCGATGCCGATGCGGATTTCTGTGCAGCTGCCAAAGTTTGCTGTGTTATCGTTGTTTATTGCATAGATCTGCTGGTTGTTTACCCAAAGTGATGCGCCACCGTTTGAGGCACCGCTCTCCCATCTAAGCTCTAGGTTGAACCAGTTTGCGAGGTCTATGCTTGTTTGGGTGTTGCGTGTTTCTACGTAGGATGTGCCGTCTCTTGTTTCCATCCACCAGTATGTTGTGGAGCCTGTTTGCCAAACACCAGCTGCTGCAATGATGGCTGAGCCTGCTCTGAGTTCAATTAGTTTTATTCTGTCACTGCTTTCTGCCATGCCGTTTTGGGCTATTCTGAATGTGCCTTGTGCTTGTACGCTTGATGCTGCTGGTGTTAGAGTTGTTGTAGTGTAGTCTTTTTCGTATCCGCCGTTGCCGTTAGTTGTGTATTGTGCGTTGATAGTGCCTGTTGGTGGTTGGGTTGGTTGGGTTGGTGGCTGTGTTGGGTTGGTTGTTGGTGTTGTGGTTGGTTGTGTGGTTGGTGGGGGTGGGGTTGTTGTGCTTTCGATGGCTCTGCACATGGCTATGAACATGGCTTGTGCTTGTCTGAAGGTTGATCCGGTTGTTAGGTCGGTTCGTTTGGATGCGTCGTTGCTCCATCCGCTCATGACTTCGGTTAGGAATCCTGCGCTGCCTGCTGCTGATGCGCCGTCTTTGGCGTATCCGCCTTGTCCGTTGCCGACTGAGAAGGACCATCCGTTGCTTACTCCGCAACTTGATTGGATGGAGGGCAGTAGGCTTAGGACTTTGTTGGCGTCGTTTCTAGCTTGTGTGCTAGAGGCTGAGCAGGATGTCATGGGGCTTGAGCCTTGGTGGAGGTTCCAGTAGATGCGTGGTTGGTATTTGTTCCATGCGTTGATTAGGGCTTGTGATTCTTTTTCGCTGTTTGGGCCTGTTCCAGAATATGCGTCTGTGTTTGAGCTGCTTAGTGCGCTTGACCAGCCTGGGTTGAAGTTACGGTTTAGGTTTACTCCGCATCTTGCTCCGTCCATGCTTGGGTCGTTAGTTGTCATCCATGATGGTGAGTTGTAGTTGGTTCTTCCCCATCGATAGTCGACAACTGGTACCATGAGGACGTAGTTGTTTTGTAAGATGCGTTGTGCGTTTGCGTCTCCGCTGGTTAGCAGCCATTCGGCTAAGGAGTAGAGTACTTCGTAGCTGTAGAATTCGTTGCCGTGCATCTGGGCATCAATCATGATTGGCTCACCGTTGGGGTTGCCGAATTTGAACATGATTATGTCCCAGTTGTTTGAGCCGCTGCTTTTACCGATACTTTCGTATGTTCCTCCGTATCTGTTGGCTAGGTCAATGAATGCTGGCACACAGGCCTCTTTACGGGTCCAGGGCATGTAAGCCGAGTTTGTGCTGCCATATGCAACTTGACCGTTGCTTGGATACGATAGGGACGTTGTTGGTGGCTGTGTTGGGTTGGTTGTTGGTCGGGGTGTGTATGTTGGGTTGGTTGTTGGTGTTGTGGTTGGTTGGGTTGGTTGTGGGTTTGTGGTTGTGGTGCTTGGGTATTTTCTAAGTTCGTTGTATGCTGGTTCGGGGGCTGATCCGCTGTAGATGTTGAATGCTTCGTTGCTTGCGCTTCTTGTTTGCCATGCCCACGCGTAGGCTTTTACTACGCCTGCTGCTGAGAATTTGGATAGGCTTTGTTCGTAGTGTTGTCTTACGTGTTCGGTGTTGGTGTTATCGTCTCCGAATTCTATAACCCATAATGGCATGTTTCTTGATTTGCAGTCTGCTACTGTTTTGTCCCAGTAACTCCATCTACCGTTGTATCGTGTATCACTTGGGTTAGATGGGTCTAGGTACAGGGTTACTGCAAATGCGTCGAATAGGCTATAGACAGAGGAGTCGTATTTGCCGCTTCCTGGCGTGTAGGAGAGGGTGAACCTGCAGACTACTGGGCGTGTGTTGTCTTGGCTCTTGATTGCGTCTACGCAGTCAGCCATCAAGGTTTGGAAGGGTGCTTTTTGGCTAGAGCTGCTGTAGTATGGCTCATTTAGTATAGAGTAGGACTCAATTGCTGAGTAGCCTTTGAGTTGGTTGACAACGTTGCGCATGTAGCTGAGGTAGTAGCCTTTGGTTGGGTTTGACAGTAGGCTGTAGTAGTCGTTGCCTGCCCATGAGGTGGGGAAGCCTAGTGTGTAGCCGAATTGTGTCCAGAAGTCTAAGTTTACTTTTATGCCATTGTCTTCTGCAGCGTTTAAGACTCTTTTGAGGTTGTTCATTGCTGTCGTTGATAGGCCTGATGAGGTTGGCATCATTACGCTCCACATCACACGTATGCTTACGTGTGTGATGCCGTCGTTTTTGAAGCGGGCAAAGTCCGCGTTCAAAGTTGAGTCGGGTTCTGTCCAAGCGTTGCCATTGGACATGTAGTTGATGCCTGAAGCCATTGTCGTTGCTGCTTGCGTTGGTTGTATGCTAAAGCTTAGCGATGCAAAGGTTGAGACGATCAAAAGTGCGATTAGCACTGTTGGAATTGTTTTTCTATATTTTATTTTTCGTGTCCCCTCGCTTTTTAAGCGCAACCAACTTAGCTGGCATTGTTTTTGTATTCTTTTGCAAAGTTGGCTTTAGATAGTAAGAGAAATAGACTTCACGAGTTGACAGGCTCTTGTTCCTTTTAGTTAATTCGGGTTTGCAAAAAAATTCTATGTCGATATAGATTTGAAATCTATATTTCTGGTTAGAATTTGTTGTGATTGTAACTATACGACAACATTATTTTAAGTGTAAATAACGCGAAACAAGTTAGTAAGCTTATTTTTTGGAGGCCGAAAGCACGCTTTTTTACAAACAAAATAAACCTTTTAGAAAGAATAATACTTTTTCACGCGCTATTACTTTGCTGTTTTTGTTTGCGCTGGTAGTAACGCCGATGTTAAGTTTAATTCAGATACAGTCTGTGTCTGCGCAGCCTACTACTGTGTTGACGCCTAAGTGGACTAGGTCTGGTTTAGGTACTAATTGGGAAGGTGGATTGGTAATTGGTGATGTTACCGGTGATGGCGTAGAAGATGTTGTTTATGCCGGTGGAGGCAGCGATAGAGTCTATGTGCTTAACGGAAATAACGGTAACACAATTGCCACCTATACAAATACTCGAATTAGTCAGTATTGTCAACCGCAGCTTTATGATGTTGACGGTGATGGCGTATTAGATATCTTAGTACCCTTATACTATCAGCCGGGTTTAGCTGCTGTAAAATATGATGGTAGTTCAGCGCTTACTCAGATGTGGGTTACAACTATTCAGCAAGGTAGTGATCCTTTAGGTAGTGTTATGGCTAAGCCTGTTGCTGGTGATATTGATGGTGATGGCGATTTAGACATTTTTATTGCTTCTCAAGATGTCTCACCTAATGGCGGATATGACGGTACTATAGTGCGGTTAGATCATAACGGGAATATTGTTGCTCAGAGCTTTTCTTGGCGTGCATGTTCTGGTGGACTTTCGTTAGGTGATACTGATAATGATGGTGTATTCGAAGTGTATCAGGGTGATCGTGAGATGAGCTATACTGACGGTGGTTATGGTAAAGGCGCAAAATCTTTCTGGGCAGACGATCTAAGTGAAAGATGGATTCGTTTAGATTCTTTGACAAGCAGCCAAGCACCAGTACTAGTAGATTATAATGGTGATGGAATTTTAGAAGTCATTGCAGGCATGTACGGCAGCAGAGACGGTATAGTAATTCATAATTCTACTAATGGACAAATAATTCAAAGATGGAATAACAGAGACCTTTCGATTCATTATGGCATTACAGTTTACGATATTGACGGCGATGGAAACTTGGAGTTGTTGTGTAATGATGGTGATCATGATGATCAAGGCTTTTCTGATGTTTTTGACTTAGTCACAGGAACTATGGATGCACAGCTTTCTATGGGTCCCGGAGTGTTGACCTTAAATGAATGGACAGGCGAATATGCGCTTGTAGGTGGAGATTCTAAGTGGTCTCCTGTCGTTGCAGACATTGACCCAACTCATACTGGTATGGAGATAATTTCTGTGCCAAACGGAACTGGCCTAGATGGTGGAGCTTCATGGAATGGTGCAATAATGATTTGGAGTAGCAACTATGAAAGCCTTCAAAACATTACACGCGCTCCTGGAACAACCCCAGGCACATATAGCACTAGCCGTTTAGGATCTCAAATGGCTTATCCTGTTGTCCAAGATATTGATGATGATGGGCTTCTTGAATTAGTAACTCATGCATCAAGCGGTACTGTATATGCTTTTGATACTATTGCAACTGCTCCGACTGGTTCAGAGCGTATTCGTTCTGAAGTTACCTATTTTGGCGAGGCAAGAGTAGGTGTTGCTGAGCATACTATTGCACCTTGGGAACCAAACTATTGGACCGCACCATTAGTAGCGCCAATTACGCCTAAAGATAATGCACTTGCAGTTCCAGTAAATATTGGTGAGTTTAGGTTTCAAGTTAGAGAACACCAAAATCAAGCCATAACCTATTCAGTAACTACATCGCCAAATGTTGGGTCAACAAGCGGCTCACTAGCTAGCGGTAATACGTATGATTGGACTACTCTAAGTGTTAATGTTGCGAACTTGGCTTACGATACTACCTATACTTGGACTGTTAGTGTGAGTGATGGCAGTGAAGTAACTTCACGAACCTACACGTTTAGAACTGAACTTGCACCTAACGCTGGTAATAATGCTCCAACCCAAAGTGCTCCAAGTTTAATTGCAACTGACGGTATAGGCGCTACAACTTCAACATTCCAATGCACTGCTCAAGGTACAACTGATACTGACGGCGATAGCGTATCTAACCTGTATAGGTGGCGTATGAATGGTCAAACGTTAGCTCAGTTACTTTTGCCTTTTGATGTTCGCGACGAAACTACTACAGCTGACTTATCTGGCAACAATAACCATGGTACAGTTAAAGGTGCGGCTTGGGTTCCAAATGGTCGAGTTGGCGGTGCGTATAGTTTTGACGGTGTTGATGATGCTATTGTAATTAGTGATGGCGGTGTTGGCTACTTTAATGGACAAAGCTATTCTTCTAATCGTGAAGAGCTTGGCGGATTTGGTAACTGGAATGAAATTACTGTTGAAGCCTGGATTTACCTTAACCAATACAATACTGGCTCACGACTTGTTGCAAAGATTCCAAGCTATGCCTTAGGCTTTTCAAGCTTTACAACTAACCGTCTTTACGCTTCAGTTTGGCCATACACAGGTGAAGTAGCTGACGATGAAAACGCAGCCTCAGTAGACCGAGAACAAAGCGTAACTGCAAACGTGAATTTGAACTTAAACACTTGGTATCATGTTGCTTTCACTTATGAGAATGGTGTAGGCTTAAAGCTGTACTTAGACGGACAATTAATCGGTCAGCGGTCTGTATCTGCCGGTCCACTATCTAATAGTAGAGGTGAACCACTTTACATTGGCAGGCTTGTTGAACCATTTAACGGCATGATCGATGAAGTGCGAATATATAACTATGCACAAGCGCCAGAGCAAATCCTTAATCGCTACACTGAATCAAAAGATGGCGATAGCAGTAGTTCACTGTTTTCTCCTTTTGGTGTTGGGTCTGTAGGTGATTTTGTAAGTTGTGATGTAATCCCAACCGACTCTTACACATCCGGTGCACCTGCATCTACATCTCCATTAACGATTGTGAATTCACCGCCTATTGCTTCAAACCTAATAATTAATCCTGTTCGCGACAGAGAATACCGACTTGACAATGAAAATCTAGGTGCTAGCTATAGCTTTTATGATGCTGATGGAAACGTTGAATCTGGTAGCCAGATCAGATGGTATCGAAACGGTGCTTTGCAATCTGGTCTTAATGATTTGTTAACTGTTCCGGCAAGTAGCACTTCAAATGGTGATATATGGTACTTTACAGTTATGCCACGTGATGGGATAGGGTTTGGTGACCTTCAAACCTCACCGACAATCACCATCCGCAGTAATGCTGCACCAACTACAGGTACTCCGTTGATAGATTCAGTTAACGGCGGAATAGACTATGACGATGATGATTTAATTGGAACTGCTGTAGGTACAACTGATGCTAATGGTGATGTGACGACTAACATTTATCGTTGGCTATTAAACGGTGAATCAGTAACTAACTTGCAGATGCATTTTGACACTGAAGTTCCGCAAATACCTGGCGTTAACGGAATTACTCGTGACTACTCTGGCTTTGGCAACAATGGCGTGGTTAACGGTTCATACTGGACTCAAACTGGTGTGATTGGAGGCGCATTAAGCTTTGATGGAAATGACTACATACGTGTGCAGGATAATGGCAACAGTTTAGGTAGTGATGGAAGCTGGTCAAAACTCTCCATAGAGTACTGGATTAAAGCTAACGGTACCTCAAATCAAGAAGCAGTAATCTCAAAGCATAATGCTGACTATTCAACTGGTGGCTTCCAAGGCGCTTCATACGGAATCGGCTATAGTAGCGATTTTAGAGCTTATGCTAACCGCGATCGCTTCTTCTGGGAAGTCTTTAATGACACTGGTTCTGCAGAAGTACAATACAGCGAGTATGCTACTTTTGGTCAATGGCACCACGTAGTATGCACCTATGAAAGCGGAGTTGGACTAAAGCTATACATTGACGGTTTAGAACGTGCTTCAACACCGTTTAGTGGAAATATTAACGCTACCTCAGATGGGTTACTATTTATCGGCGGTACTGGTGCTGGCGGAGAATTTATCGGCCTACTAGATGAAGTAATAATTTATGATTCTGTTCTCTCACCCTATCAAGTCTATCAAAGATATGTTGATACAAAAGACGGAGTTAGCGATAGTGAAACTATAGTGTGTACTTCGACTAGTGCTGGTGATGTTTGGCGATGCGAAGTTATTCCAAACGATTCATGGACCGATGGAGCACCACAACTTTCAGCGTCATTAACTGTATCTTCCGACGGAAATAGTGCACCAAAAATCTACTACTACGAACCAGTTGGATCTACCCTAAATGCTGATTTGAACCAAAACATAACTTTCATACAATTCTCATCTGACCCAGAACTTGCACCGTTAACTTATTCGTGGAGTGTTGATTCAGTTGAGCAAGCAACTACTAAGGACTTAACTTATAACTTTACAACCGCGGGGTCTCACACTGTAGTTGTAACTGTTTCTGATGGAGCTTTAAGTGCCTCACAAAGTTGGACTGTAACGGTTAACGCTGGTGAATTACGAAGTCTAACAATTCAAGCTGCAAGCAACGGAAACACCAACCCAGCACCTGGTGTTTATCAGTACGGCTTAAATACTGTGGCTTTAGTTGAAGCATTACCCTCTGCAGGTTATACGTTAAGCTACTGGCTACGTAACGGTTCAAATGTTGGCACTGCAAATCCGTATCTAATGGTTATGGATGAAAACTATGTCCTACAACCAGTCTTTGCACAGTCAAGTCAATACTTCTTAGATGTATCTGTTAGCGGATCAGGAACTACAAATGCTACTGGCATTCAATATTATGATGCTGGCACAAGCGTATCAGTACAAGCAACTGCCAATGCTGGCTGGCTATTTAGTCACTGGCTAGTTAACGGGGCTAATGTTGGCACTAATAGTTTGTTGTCTTTGACTATGAATGCTAACTATGAATGCAGTGCAGTATTTGAGCAGATGCCTAAACTGTTTGAGGACGGATTTGAATCAGGCGACTTTAGCCAATGGAGCACAGTAGTCCCAACTTCAGGTGAAACCTACACTGTAGTAGATAATCTCAAATATGACGGCTCTTACGGTGCACGATTTACAACTAATGGTGATGGCGGAACCGAACGCGTATACATCTACAAAAACATCGGAGCCCAAACTGAGCTATATGTACGCGGCTACTTTAATCTACAAAGCGGCCTACCCTTAGACAATGCTAACAACCGCTTCAACATCTTTTCGTTTGTGAACGCTGGCGCTGCTATTGCTAGCATGGGTGTGATTAGAAACCAAGGCGCAGACGTATGGTACATAAACAGCGGCTTAGGCGTCTGGAACGCAACTAGTGGACCAGCAACTAACCAGTGGTACTGTGTAGAGTTCTACATAAAAATTGGCTCAACCGACGGAGCCTTAGCAGTCTACATCGATGGAACACCAATAATAAGTGAAGTAAACCGTAACACAGCAGCACTAGCAGCTAGCATAGATACAGTACGATGCGAACTAGTCTTTGTCAACGGAATAACCCACCCCTTAGACCTATACAGCGACTGCCTAGCAATATCCAACTACTACATAGGACCCATAGTAGAACAAACCGGCCAAATGAGCCTAACAGTCACTACTAACAGAGAACGCTACCTCAAATGGTCAAACGTAGACATAACCGTCACAGCAAAGGACGCCACAACCAACGCATTACTCCAAAATGCAAACATAGCCATAACAGTCTATGACATCCACGGACGCGTTGCATACACAGCTAGTGGAACAACAGATGCAAACGGAGTTGCAAACTTTACCTACAAACTAGTCTTTAATG
>CAYSWL010000098.1:0-9259 GCA_964434745.1 uncultured Candidatus Bathyarchaeia archaeon
CCGGAACGCCACGACATAACCATAGCCTACCTATGCAAAACCCAAAAACAAAAAAGAGTATTAGACAACGAACACTCAGAATACAAACTACTCAAAAATACTTCAGATTTACACCCCTACATAAAACAAACAATAGAAGATGCTAAACAAACAAAAAACTAAAAAACAAGCCAGCACAAAAGGGTCATTAAAGTTTTAAGGCTACGATTAATTTTTCGATTAAATTCAAAATAATGTTTACTGGTTTAGCGATAAAACCAAGACCAGCAATTATCCCACGCAGATTAACTACATCGGAGCGGCAAATAGTCCGGGAAAACAAAGCAACAAACATAAAAACAACCACAAAAAACAAGACACCAATAAACAACTCCAACCAACTAGCCAAACTCAAGAATGAAACTAAAACATAAGTTAAAAATGCTGTTACACAAGAAGAGAATAAAGTTTTAGACGAAGAAATCCAATCTAAAGTAAAACCATATTTATTCTTAATAAAATACAAAGCCAATACAGTTTGAGGAATAACTGAAAGTAACAACGTAAAGATTAGACCTAAAACACCAAAAGTCATAATCAAAACATACCCGATAGGAAAACCAACCGCCGCCCCTATGAGATTGAGTTTAAAATTAAAAGAAGTATCACCTTGACTATCTATAAGGTTTCCATTAGCATATCTTCCAAAAGCGAAGTAAAGATATTGAACTGCAAGCAAAGATAAAAATAAAGCTGCAGAATCAAACGTTTCACCAAAAAGTGTGGAAACCGCAGGTTCAGAAAGACACATTACTAAAGCTGCAATAGGAACTACAATAAAAGAAGAGTATTTAACAGAAAATTTAAAAGCAGTCTTAAGAGATGAATTGTCTTTTTTATAATCTAGCTTAGAAAAAGCTGGAAACAACATAGTCGTTATAGGTGTAACAAAAAGAGTGATAAGAATAAGAAAGTTAGTAGCAACATTATAATTACCTATTAATGTATTATCTATTGTATAATATATTGGCAATAAAAAAACATAAAATTGCAATCTAAAATTATTTATAATATTAGAAAGTGAAAGTGGAATTCCATAGATAAGCATTGTCTGTGTATAAGCTTTTATTTCAAGCCGATTTGTACTTGTCGGAGGTAAATTTTTGTATATGAAAAAAACAAAAATCAGCCCAATAATGCCAGCAATCATAGCTGAAATAACATGACCAATAGTTGCACCTGAAACACCAAAACCGAAAAACACCAATAAAATTATAACTGAAGTTTTTATTATTGACTGAACCACCACCATTATACTGTTTAAATGCATTTTCTCCATACCAGTAAAAGCAGCAGTTGCAGCAGCTACAAGACCACCAACTAAAATATAAAAAGACGCTATTTGAATAAGCGGAACTATTTCTGGGCGATTATAAAAAGCATTAGCAATAAAATCAGCTGCAAAAAAAGAAAAAACTGATAGCATCATACCCAATAGTATCTCAAAAATAATACCAGAAACAATAACACTTCTAACCTCATTTAACCGATTTTCTGCACGAAATTTAGCTGTAAACCTAACCATAGCAGAGTTTAAACCTAAATTTCTGATAACCGCCACAAGATTAGGTACAGACAAAACAATCATAAACAAGCCATACTGATCTGAACCTAAAAGCCGAGCAATTAAAAGAGTACCAATAGACGAAATAACAGTAGAAATCATCAAACCTGAAAACATATGAAAACTGCTCTTCGCAGAAATCTTTGCTATATTTGATGCCTTACTCATTTTTTTACCAACAAAGTGCAGTTATACTAATTGACAAGTATTTATTGATGAAGGCTAAAAATTTTGGGATGATTGAAAAGAATTATCGTATACAATTTTTTAAACAAATACGCTTAAAGCTAAGATTTAAAAAAATATTTTATATTAAAATCTAACAGCAAATCTTAGTTTCAATTAGCGTTTTAGGGCTGACCGCGGGGTTTACTAACAAATGGACCCAATATTTGGCTTTAATATTGATTGCATGCTAGATTACAGCGTTTTACCCAAAAATCTCCTGGATTTTAGGAATTTCTCAGGACTACAAACACAAGAATTTGAAACCCTAAACTCCCAAGTAAAAACAAAATACCCAGCTTTCGAGCAGAAAAGACTACAACGCAAAAACAGAAAAAGAGCAGCCGGCGCAGGCCACCCCTTCATACGGCCATTAACAGACCGCCTACTAATGCTACTAATATACTACCACATCTACCCCTCATCAACACTACTTGATTACCTGTTAATGTTAAGCCAAACCAGCGTACTCAAAAACATCAAAAAAATAGAACCACTGGTTAACGGAGAGTTGCCTCTGCCAAAAAAGCAGTATAACAAGGTCAGGCGCATGCAGTCGCTTGAGGAAATCGAAGTTATGTTTCCCGGTTTTAGGGCTTTTTCGAAGCCTAACTGTCTGAAAATAGCTTGTTAATGCATACTCTAAGTGAAAATTAACCGATATAATAGAGACTAATCTATTATTAAAAACATTGTAATCTTTCAATCAGTATACGCTTATGTTACCGCCTTAAGACAAAAAACCTATGGTAAGGCATTTCAAAAACGCGATAAGTCTTTTCTATTTTAAATCCTACTTCATTGATAGTATTAGAAATAATCTCTAAAGAATAATTGGCTTTGCCTATTTCCCAATAATGTTGACCGTCAAAATGATGATTTATCTTTTTGATTTTTGGAATTTCCACAATTTTTTTAAACAAACCAAATTTAGGTATTTGGATATATAATCGATACGCAGTATTTGAATCTGGAATTGATATGATAACAAATGAACTTGAAACGCGGTAAAGTTCAATTAAAGCTTTTTTAAAATAAAAATAAGGCAGATGCTCCAAAACTTCATAGCAAGCCACTATTTCGAAACTTTTTTCAGAAAAAGGTATATTCAAAATTGAAGAAACTATATCAGGAAATAATTCTCTATCTAAATCTAAGGTTACTACATTAAAACCATTTTGTGTTAGATATTTAGAAACGAAACCATTTCCGATTCCAATTTCCAATATGGATAGGGGATTATGTGAAGTTATTTCATTTATTTGATGCCAATAACTACAGAATCTTTTTTTGGAATCATAATTTTTATAATAATGTTGTGGTTCTACCTGTAAATTCATCTTCCTCATAACCCAAATAAGTAATCAACAGGTTAGGTTAATAAATAATATTTCAAATTTACCTTATACGATTTAATTTATTTTCCTTCTCCGAAAATTAATTTTAATCCTATGAAATAATAGAGGTAATAAAATGATAAGAGCCGATAAAAACATTATCGTTAAAGTTAAGGTTACAAAGTCAGGGTTAGAAAGCAGCGAATTTATTGGAAATTCTATGTCTTGAATTGTTAAAGCATCAACATAGTTATAGGAACCGTTGAGGAATAAGTAGTCACCAAAGCTCCTGTCAGCTTTTTTATCAGAAAAAAAGATGTCATAAACTAATGTACCATCAATTTCCAATGCAGCACTTCGAGATTTAATGATACTATTAAAAGGAGTGTTAAAAAAGGCACCTTCAAAACGTGTTGTCCCTGTAACCGTAATGTTTGGAGATCTAAGTATAAGGTTTATTGGTAAATCGTAAGAAGTCACTTTAATTTTTTTAACAGCGAAATAACTGAGATCATCCAGATAAACACTCATTAAAGATTTTTCGTCTTGAAGAATAAAATCTAATGTGGAGTCCGATCCATTAATCAATGAAAAGTCAACATATTCATCTTGAAATGGATTGACAATCATTGAACCATTAAGATTAAAAGTGAAAGGTGAATTACTAGATAAGTACAAGTTAGCGGTATTTAATGACAATTGCGTTCCATTCTCAAATTCTAGTGAACATAAAGTATTGTAATTCTCGTAAAAAAGTACGTTTGAAGCAACACTTATTGAGCCTGTTAAGTTTTGTGAGCCATAAATTTCTGTCCTAAGTCCATACTTTTCTCTTGGAAGAATAGAAGTTATATCGATTTCCTTCGAGGTGTAATTTATAAGTTGGTGATTTATTGACCTTAAAAAGGAGTTGGGATAATCTACGACCTCTTTAACTAAAGTTTTAGAAAAGTCAAAATTAGAGTAGAATAATTTGCCGGCCCCCACTTCCTTTATTAAGGTCATAGGAGCTACTTTTTCATCGTTTAGAGTATACCATGAAGCAATTTGAATATCATCACCAAAACTCGCTTTTGGAGAGAAAATATTAAAGCTAAAATCAAGTTTTATAGGAAAATCTTGGGAAAATATACCATTTGCGGTAATTTCATCATTAACTGCATAATATAACCCGTTCCAAAGGGCAGAATAACCTCCAACAAACCATACGCTAATAGTGTTGTTATACTCGGGTCTAAATTGGACATCAACAGAGTCATATGATGAAATTCTTGGGCCAACAAAAACTAGTGTATCATTAAGGTATACATAACAGGTTTTAGCATCTGGGAAATGCAAATCAATTTTTTGCCAGCACCCAAGGGATATGTCTGCTATATCGTAGATAATTTTGTCCGCATAAAAATAATCGAGGCTAAAGTTCTCGTCCCATAAACCCACCCCAGAGGCTAAAGTATTCCGAAGGATAAGTGATTTTGTAATCGCCGTGCTATTATCCACTAGCATAAAGCGCGTACCTATAGTGAATGGAAACGATAGAGGTTGTTCTCGTGCTTTTGAAAGGTTTAATCGGCCTTTTGTAGAATTAACAATTAAACTGTTAACTCCATCGTATTGATCATAAGTACTAACCGAAATATCAGTCATATTTAAACCACCAGCTAAATCAAATGTCCAATCGTTAAATGAGTCTTCAGAAAGCCAGAACTCCTGAAAAACAATTTTAGGAATAGACCTAATTCCCATTATGTTCGCAAATTGACCATCATTTCCGCCCAGAATAATTAAATGTCCTCCTTTTTGCACCCACTCAACATATTTTTTTGAGTCAACAGAGAGGGGAATATCATCTGTCAGGATGATAAGGATATTATCCTCGAAAACGCCCTTATCCCATTCATTATATACTCTATAATTAAGGCCTAAAGAATCAAGAATAGCTAATTTCGTTAAAGCACTTTCAAAAGTTCCAGTAATTATAACAGGTATTGAATTGTTATCCGAGTGACTTCTGATTTGTGGAACACTAAATATTGTTATTTCAGAATTGTTAAATATAACAGGCATTAGAGGTAATATTGATTTAAAATATGTATCAGAATCTTGTATCTCTGCATAATCGTGCTTTGTTAAATATATGTAATCTACAAGTTGCAGAAAATCCTTTGTTATACTAGAAGAGTTGGATTTAAAAGGCAAATCATAACGTTTTATTATTGTTGCACCAGTCATAGCAACTTCATTATTTGAGTTTTCGCTATAGGTTAATACTACATCAGAAGAATTAACTTTTTCTTTCAAGAAATTTATAGCTTCTGTTTCGCTTTTGTCTAGTGTGTAAACTTCCATTCCTCTATTAACCCAAAAAACGGATGACAAAAAGGTAGAGCCGGAGCCCATCAAAACAAGAAGACCTAAACATATAGCCAGAATACCTTTACGTTTAATTGAGAACTTCCTAAAATGTTTAAAAATGTGCCATAAAGCATACCCTGAAAGAATAGAGAATACAATTCCACCAATCATTTGTAAAACTCTTACTTCTCTATAAATCCCAAAACCCGAGATTTCTAATAAAGTTAGTACTTTGCCAAAAATGTAGGCCATAAGAAAAGAAGAGAAGAGAAAGATTACTATTTTTTTTCCTTGTTTACTAATGAGTTCTTTTGATAACAAATTTTTTACTAAAAATAGTAAGCTAATAAATAAAGGTACCCCAAATGTAATAGGCATAAAATATGTTGGAAAAGCACCTATAGAAGATAACACCCCAGACCACGAATAAGACCCATCAACATAAAGAATTTTCCAAATAAGTAATAAAAATCCGCATAGAAAGATAAGTAAAAACGCTAAAAGAAGTTTAATAAAGTTTTTTGATAAAAATTGTTGAGAAACTGCAAAAAAGGTTTGTAATTTTTTATAAAATTTTATACGGGTCAGTAATATAGTTAAAAAAATTACCGCAGTATAAATTAAGGGTATACTTATCGCAGTTAAAAATCCGACATAAGAAAAAAGTGAGAGAATTAAAGTTCCCAGCCAAAGACCCATAGTTAAAAAAATTAAATCTTTTAATTTAAAAATTCCCACTATTAGAGCACTGATAAAGAAAATTATGATAAAACTAGTTTCAGCTATGTGTATTAAAAATAGACAAGCCATCAGAATTGCTTCAACTAAATATAAAACACGTGTCTTATATTTAGACAACAAGAGGGCAGTTATAATCAAAACAAGAAGAAGAGTTAATGAAGCAGGGGCAAAAAAATAGTTAGGAACAAGAGTGTATATAGAATTAATTCGCATTGTTTTGTCAGATGAAATAAGGAAATAATATACTATATTTCCCGGATCAGGATTCAGGTTATAAATTATAGCCTGATACAAAAAAGTTAAGCTACCAAACATGGTGAAGATAAATGTTGATAAAAAGGCTATTGCTTTATTTTTAATAATTTTTAACGCACAACTGAAAAAAGCCAAAACTACTATAACATTAATCAGACCAAGGATTTTGGAAACACTCATTACTGGAAGACCTGCCAGTTTACTAACTGAGAGTAAATGTGCTGGAAAAAGCGGGGGATATGAAAGGATATCAAAACGTGTTGGGTCTCCTTTCGCCAATTTGTTTGCTAAGGCAACATGTCTCCACATATCACCGCTTGGAATTTGTAAATCGCTTAAAATGAAAATTGATAGTAGTATTGACAATTGAAACAGACAAAGCAGTAACAATAAAAGTTTAGTATTGTCCAAGTTTAGGTTTGCCATATGAGAGCTTTTGAGAGTTTTAGTTCCATCTTTTTTAACTATAGCAATAATGAAGTACAAAGTAAATATTGAGAAATTAACAATTAAAATCCATGATAAAACGGATTGCACAAGAATGATTGCAAAAAATGTTATGATTGAGTTGATGAAAATGCTCAATAAAAGCGATGTTATTGTTAGTAAAACAGGATTCAATTTATTTTTGGCTAATGATAGAATGGCATAACCAGGTAGGAAAACACCAATAAGTAAAGCTGCCAAAGTCCTTAGCCAAGTTAATCCATTTAGAGAATTCAAACTAATAAAAACAGTTTCGCTCAAAGCTGGTAAAAATAGTATTGACAACAGGCAGAAAAAATAAACTAACATAAAAATAAACTGGGTCGCAGGAACTTTGAGACTAAAATTTATAGATATTTTATGATTAAAAACATAAGTTAGAACAAGTACGAAGAGCAATGCCACGAATAGTACAATTGACACAAACTTTGTTGGTATAATTAGGTAAGTGTACATAAACCAGAAACAAGGTATACAGGCAATAATACAAAACACAAACTTCCCAAAGCAACTCAACAAACTCACATCAGCTACCTCCATGAGTTACGTTTAATTTTTTTTGTGATTTATTCGCATTAGAACGGAGATAGAGTATTGCAAGTTTATTATAAATTTCTTGATTAAAAAGTGAAGCAAAAGTTGATAAAATCAATTTCAAATTAAAAGGATGAAACATCACAGCTCTGAAAAGATAACTACGTCCTGTTTTTATATCCCCATTTAGGCATAAAGAAGTGCCTATTTCAAAATAATATTTCCCTATTAAAGCGGGTTTTTTGGAAATTTCATGGTAATATTTTTTTAAAATAAATCTTCTTGCAACTACAGAGGCGGCAATATTTCGAGAAATACTATCGGGTTGGCGATATGCATTAACCAAGGGTTCATTAATATGTTTGAAGTGATAATATTTGGAGAGTTTAAGCCATAATATCCAATCTTGATATCGGGGAACGTCTTCAAACATACCGACTTTCTCAAAACACTTTTTTCTAACAATAGCTGTTGGAGTGTTGACAAAATTACCTTTAAGGAGCAAATTATGTATATTGCCTCCAGCATGTTTCGCTAATTTAGAATCAGGGACAATAACTGTTCTACCTTTGTCAATTAGCTTGAAGCTGGTATAGACAACACCGAGATTTGACGATTCAAAAATGAAAGAATCAAGTTGTTTTTGTAGTTTCGTGGGTAGCCATTCATCATCACTATCTTGAAATGCAATATATTCTCCTCTTGCAGCTTTAATACCAGTATTTCGGGCAACAGAACCACCCTTATTTTGGCTGTGGCGGATGTATCTTATTCTTGAATCATCAAATTTTTTTACTATATAGTCTGTGTTGTCAGTCGAACAGTCATCAACAATAATTATTTCAAAATTATGATATGTTTGATTCAAAATACTCTGGATTGCACGACCTAATATATGTGATCTGTTATAAGTTGGCAACACAACACTTACAAGAATGTTAGTTTCATCCATCGCTGAACTCACAGGGTTAGTAAAGGCAGTAGATGATTGGCGAAATAAAGCTTTCGTCATAAAAGATTATCGAATTATTTAAATTGTTTATGGTAAAAAATGCTGTGTTGAATGACTTAAATATTAGTTCTGTACAAAACTCCTGTTTATAAGTGATTTGAGAAATTGGAAAGGCTAAAATGAAGCGTTGGTAAAACGGGGCTTAATTTTTATCGATTTAGATTTCGCAGCAAACTGGCAAAGAGAACTAAAAGCAATGAACAACGGCAAAAAAGCAGGCAGATACCGCTACCCAGAATCATTCACTAAACTCTTAGCGGTCGTGTATGCACACGTCTTACCCTACAGACAACTTGAAGGTTTCATGCGGGGCTTAAACCAACATGTTGACGGGCTAAAAGCGCCAGACTACACTACCATCTGGTGGCGGATAACAAGGATGAAAGTCGAATTAGCTCATCTGTTGACGTGGGCAAAGATTTTACTATAGCTGTGGAATTAAGCGGGATTAAAGTATCTAACAGATGAGAGTGGATGCATAAGAAGTGGAAGGTTAGGCGTGGCTTTATTAAGGTTAACATTGTCGTTAACGTGAAGAGTAAGCCGATTTTGGCCATCGAAGTAACTAAGGAAGACGTGGGTAACGGTAAAATGTTTGGTAAACTGGTTAGGAGCAGTGCTAATGTGGTTGATCTGCGGCGCGTTATTGGAGATGGGCGTATGATTCTAAGGCGAATTTTCACTTTGCTGCTGGAATGAATGTTGAGCCGC
>CAYSWL010000099.1:0-1490 GCA_964434745.1 uncultured Candidatus Bathyarchaeia archaeon
CACCCTCCTCATCTATTCTACCAACCTTTACACCAAACACTACCCAGATAATAACCCCGCCACCTTCTCTTTCTTCTTCACCCACACTTCAAGTACCCTCAACATTAACTCCCAACTCAACATCATCACCTACCACAATTTCTACTCCTTCTGCGGAACTACCCCCAAAAATTCCAAATATCACTCCTTTCCTTATTCAAACCCCAACAACACCTCAACCCCATGCATCTTCCATACAACCGTCAATACCAACTCCAACATTAACCATTACCCCCACGCCTAAAATTACACATCAACCATCTTCATCACCAACCTTTCTATTACCATCCTATTCAACTCCATCTTCACTCTCTACTCCAACAGAGTTGCCAACATCAACAGTGCCTGATCTATCTCCTATAATAACAAATTCTCCCTCACTAATACAGCAACTATCCATCCAATCAGATACATATGCCATAATATTTATCGCAATTCTACTCTCATTAGTTATAGGCATGTGGATATCGAAAAAGAACACATATAACAACCAATAAAAATAGTCTCAGGAGTATTAATCTAAAGCCTCATTTACAAATAAAAACCAGAATAGTTAAAGAACCAGTATTACCTGTTTAAAACATGAATGCATCAAATGTCTGCTTATCTATTACCAAAAATTACTTAATTTAAAATTGGAATTTACCTTATTTGTAGGAAATAATTTAACAGCATGTGGTGACTCAATAAAAAAATCGTTGTATATGGCAAAACGCTTAACTTTTCTATTAACGAGCTATTTCTAAATAATGTGAGATGTGGAATTTCTGCAAATAATCAATAAAATTTTTTCAACCCTGTTCTTTTTTATTCTAAAATTAATAGTTTATTCAAAATCAAAATTTCTCGTAATAGTTTTCCTTTCTATATACGGAGTGATTCAAGGCTCAATACGTATACCTAAGAACAGAATGAATGCGGTAAAAAGCCTACTTCACTACGGTGTAGAAGTGCTTCAACATGGCTTTTAACAATTAACAAAATCTGCTAATATGTAGTATTTAGTTGGCTTGAGAAATAGCATATTTTTTGCTGCGATACTAAATTAGCCAGCTACTAAAGATAGTTACAAGTCATCTGTTCTTTGTTTTCAGCTCTTGTTATCTGGCCTTGAAGTTGCCGCTGCAAACAATATACAATTTATTATCGCTTCCGATAAATAGTCTATAGTACGTGGTTTTATAGTACAGATTTGTTTGAGCGGGATTAACGTATACGTACTCTACCCATCCCGTTTTGTTCTCTAGTGCACCTGCGATAATGTAGTCTCGGAATGGTTTACCTGTAACATCAGTTTTTCCCTTATAATTAGCACCTACTAATAGAATATTGTCTGCATGGGCTACCATAGTTGTGTTTATATCATATACAAAAACGTAAAGTCCCACGTTATTAGAATCTAAATATGGGGCTTCTTTTGCGTTAATTTGTCGAAGTGTATCAATTGCATT
>CAYSWL010000099.1:1590-9189 GCA_964434745.1 uncultured Candidatus Bathyarchaeia archaeon
TATCTAGTTCTGCTCTGTTCATCTCGTAATGGCCCGTAAGGTCACCTGTGGCCCACAGATCAATCTGTTCTCCTTCTATCATTTGTATAAGTTCTTGAGAAGTTAATGCTGCAACAATATTTTCTATATTTACATTTTTATTGATTAACAACTCGTTTTCAACAGTGGATTTTACCACACCTATTCTGTAATTATTTAAATCCTCAGAAGTTATCGTTATGTTTTTCTCAACAGGTGCATATAGAACAAAATTGGACTTGGTAAACGGTCCTACCCATTTATATAGCGGCTCGCGTTCAGGCGTACGTGCAATAGAGAAGAGCACTGTGCTATTGTTTATTTGTGCCTGCTGAAAACCAATTGATAAGGGAACAAAGCTAATATCTATATTAGAACTATCCACACCTGCATTCTTCAAAATTGCATTCAAAATTTCAATAGAAATCCCAGCCGCCTCTGTACCCTGCTGATAGTTAAAAGGTGCCCATTCCTCAGTTAAATAATTAAGTTGCTTAAGACCAATTGAAGGAATATATTTTCCCAAAATAGAACCATACATACTTGTCTCGTCAATACTATTTTTATGTTTTAATACGTCTAGTGATTGCTGAAATGCTTTAACTATCGAATTTGAAACATCTTTACTAAAAGCGTAATAAAAGTCAACATTCTCTAACGAATAAACAACTTTGAAAGAATAATAGTTCCTAGTTACTTGTTCTGTAATAAATCGGCCTGATGATTCTGGATAACACCACAAATCTATATCTCCTTGTGCAAGCATTTCAATAATCACTGGTACATCTGTACCGTAAACTAGCTGGCTTTCATCTACACCCACATTTAGGAGCTGCAAAATTGCAGAATCATCAACAATCACTCCAATGCGATATTCTTTCAAATCGGCGGGGCTATTAATTACAATTCCTTGATCCCAGTTGGCAAAGAGAACAAACTTTTCTGAATAGACAGGTCCAACCCACTTGAAAGATTGTTCTCTTTCCGGTAACCGAACAGTTGAAAATAGGACTGTATTTTTCAAAGTTAAAGCACTTTGATATGCTTCTGTCCATGAGCCTATATGTATCTGGCCTGAGGTAACTTTTTTTCCGATTTTTGTAGTAATTTCTTCAAGAATATCAACAGCAACACCTTTCACTGTACCGTTTTCTAAGTAGTTATAGGGTGGGAGTTGCTCAGAATAATATGAAAGGGCATCTAACTCCTGTGGTCCAATGATGCCTTCTGCAGGCTGTAATCCAAGCTGTGGAATATATACTGCTGCTAGTAATACTGTTCCTATAATAGCTATGATAAGAAAAATATGCATATATCGGCGAGTCCAGTGCATAACTGCAACTTTGTTGCTGATTAAATAAAAATATGCTGATTTACAATATGTCTTATCTGTAATTTTTTTATAAAAGTTGTTATTGTTTCCAATTTTATAAAAGGGCTGGAGCCAAAGAACAATTCTGATTAATGAAAAAATAATAGGTTGTGAAACAATCTATGAAAAGATGGTTATTGTCTGTTTATGTTTCTTTTGGACGATGGTAACTGCCACTATTGTTGATAGCGTTAATACTGTTAATATTATCCCTGTTGGAATTTCTGGTATTGTGGTTGTTATCTCTGGGCTTAGAGTTATCACAGGGGTTTGTGTTGCTAGTGGCAATTTTGTTGAGGCTGCAGTTGATATTGGTGTGTGATTTGGGGTTGATGTAGGTAAAGTTATTGGAGTTGTTGTATGTTCCGATATCGGTGTTGGAGTAGGTGTGATTGTAGAAGTTGGAGTGGTCGTTGGCGAGTTAGGTGTGAATGCTAAAATTTGTGTGGTCGCATTTGGTTTTGCTTCTGGATTATCTGTGAAGAGAAATGGAATATAAGTTACATTACCTAGGTTGAAATCGTTTTTATAATCATAGAATGTTTGTTCGATCTCGATTATGATATTTGTACCCCACCAATTATTTATGGCGTCAATATTGTTAATTGTGCCTGCATCTAAGACAATATTTTGGTTGTTAAACTGAATGTTGTTATAGTTGATTGCTGTTGTTGCTGAAGGTGAATGTAGCAAAATTCCTATACCATTGTTTATAATGGTATTATTAATTATTAGTGCGGTACCGTTTACGATTACAATTCCCACTGTTTTATTAGCAATAAAATTTCTTTCAACTGTTGCTTCATTGATAATATAAATTCCTATATCGCTAGTATTCACTACATCATTATCTTTTTCAGCTCTGTTATCTTGATTTCCTATTATATAATTATCTAAAATGTAGCCGTTTCCTTGGTTTTCAGTTATTCCTTGTACGATATTTCCTGTGACATTCCATCTCAATGAATTTACCGAAATAGTTTTGCTAACTGTATTGTTTGAAATTGTAATAGTGTCACTATTTAGGTTAAATGATCCATAGACTGTATTATTATGCACTAAAGTAGCTGAACTGTTAACATCTCCTGTTATTGTATTATTTAAAATCGACTTACATGAGCCATTGATGGCCAATCCTGATTTTCCGATTATAGTATTGTTGGAAATGGTTGAAGCTTTGCCTGAAGAGAGGTCAATTGCAGGAACGATAGTGATTGATTCATACCAAATAAATAGCGATCGATACCAACCGCCTCCTGTTATAGTGTTGCCTGAAATTATTGGTTCACCCGTTACTGTACCTATAATTGCTGGAGTGTTTTCCGTTACTGTTGAATATCCGCCAAATACTCTAAATTCTGTGGTATAATTACCGCTCACAATGACGTTGTTAATTATTTGTGCTGAGGCACTAACTGTTCCGCCCTTAATGATATTGTTATTAACTATGGCGCCCTGGACGTTAATGTTGCCACCATTTGTAGATATGGTGTTGTTTGATATTACTCCACCTGTGACTCGCCCATTTATGATATTATTTGTTATAAGTGAGGTATTTCCATTGCATACAACAGAGCTTCCTATTGTATTGTTTATGATTTTTGTTGCATCATCAGATAAGACACCTCCTTGAATTTTGTTGTTAAAAAATGTAGACATAGCTCCTGCGGTAATACTGCCATTTATTTGATTAGCTAAAACGGTTGACTGCTTTCCAGTAGTTATGTCTGATGATATGTTGTTGGTTGTAATTGTCGAAGTATCACCCACTATAACTTTTCCGCCTAATACTGTGCAGTAGTCTAATTTTATTGCGTTGCTAGCAGAAATTGAAGCATTGTATAATGATGCATATTGTATTATGCAACCGGTGTCAATTTCATCATTCCATCCTATACTTACAGGTGTAAAACGAAGAAGACCATTATTAATCTGAATTCTTTCACTATCTGTACCTTTAGCAGTTAGAGTGCCATTAACTTGAATGTAGTATCCATTTATATTTACCATAACTCCTGGCTCAATCGTTACTGTTACTCCCACATTTATTGCAGTAGGTCCAGTAAGTATGATTGGGCTGTCTGTTTTTGTCCAAATTGTATCTGAAAATATTATTCCATTTACATTTGTTCCAGTTTGAGCTAAACCAAACTGCATAGTTTCAATACAAATTAATCCAAATCCAATAATTAATATGCCAAATAATGCCCAAAGCCGCTTCAACCCCAAATCACCAATTACCTACCTATTTTATCCACCTAAAAGTGTGCTTGTAAAATTTTCTTGACACAAAATAAATTTACGAATACACATTTTATGATAATTATTGGTGCCTTTCTGATGTAGTTAATCATGGATTTTAAAAAGTAATTTAAATTATATTCAACTTACAAGTGTATGAGCTTAACGAATAAACAGGTGGCTAAAAGATTTTAGCTGAAATATTTTTGTCCTTTAAATGCTATAGTGCAATTATTCTATTACATACTTTATGTGTAGTTATAGTAAGCTAGTCAGATGCTATTGTTAAGGTGCACATTGAAGCAAAGTTGAAATTTCTCTTCTGTGCAAATTAACATTTATATGATTATGGCTGCCGAGGCATTGATATGTCTGAAGGTCTGAATATAAAGAAACGGGTTACATCCATTAACATAGAGGATATGAAGCCTAAAGAAGTCGAAGTTGATGGTAAACAAGTACGTCTATGCCTTAATTGTGGCAAAATTGTGCCAACTTTTAATCGAAAGTACTGCAGCCTTACATGTAGCAACGAATTTTTCGCTAAGCACAACCAACGAGGGTTAAGAGAATACGTTTATCGACGCGAACATGGGCGATGCCAAATTTGCGGTTTCCATAATCCTAAAGCTCCTTCGCCTCCCCCTAAACCTAGAAAGCCTGGTTGGGTAGATGGCGGATACAAAGCGTACCAAAAAGCTATGGTTTTTTATGAAAAAGCACTAGAGGACTATAAAAAAGAGTACTTAGTGTGGAAGAAAACTGTATATGAAGAATGGATAAAAGCTAATCCTCAGAGAGTGTTTGTAGCAGACCATATAGTCCCAATTGCACTAGGTGGAAATGAATTTGATCCTAACAATGTGCAACTCTTATGCGAAGTATGCAATAAGAAAAAAACTGCAAAAGACCAAACAGCAATCGGAAAAAAACGAAAGCTAATCAAACGAGTGGGAAAGAACGTAAAACCCCTCTCACAATTCTTCAACTCAAATTCATCTGAAAAATTCAATACAAAATCTACATAATAAAGCGAACTTAAAATCGTTATGTCAATAACGTTTTACTTACTATCTATACTAATGATAACTTACCAAAAATATAGTTTCATTAATCTTTTCATTAATATAACAGTCTCTATTTCAAATATTATATTACCGTTTCGTAATTATTTACCTTATACTCATTATCTGCTCGTAGCTTATGTTAAATAAAAAAGAACATTAAATGACTATTCTCGATAGAGATGGTAAAATATGAAAATTAATTTATAAAATTTTTACATACTATCTTCAAAAAGCTGATTTATTATTTTTTTATCTTTCCTAAAGGACTTACCTTAATAATTTACTAGTACATGATATTAACGTAGTCATATGAAATTTGAAAATGTATACTTCCCAGATTCAGTAGGTTTTCGATGCGTAAAATGTGGGTTTTGTTGTAAAAATAATCCCCCTGATCTTACTTTAGAAGAGTATCAAAAAATCGTATCGATGGGATTTAAAAACTTTTTAGAACCCTCCCATAGATCTGGAGATAGACGTATTAGAAGAAAAGAAGATAGAACTTGTTATTTTTTAACTAAAGAAAATACCTGTCAAATCCACGAAATAAAACCTTCAATATGCAGGCTAGATCCATTCAATATTTCAAAGTATGACTATAAAACAAACACTATCTACCTTAACTTGGATCCCTATTCAGCATCAACTTGTAAAGGCATATTCACTGGTGAAATGATAGCGTTAGAAGAAATTGGAAAAGCCGCACAAGAAACTATTGAAAATATTTCGAAAATAATGGCTGAAAAAACAAGTCTTCCAATCACTAACAAAAAAGTCGCTTTACTAACAAGTAAACTAATAACATATCTAAACTCCAATTAGTGAAAACAGCCATGTTATCGAATTTTTACTTAAAATATATCAACTGATGTGAATATCAAAATTAGCGATAAAACTATTATTGTAAACGCTTCATTAATTAGTTGAAGTTTAATAAATTTAAAGAATCCTCATGAGAAACCCAACAATAACATCATATTATTAGTAGAATTGGCTCGAGTATTTCCGGTGGTAAAATAACACGTTATGTTCCAGAAGACGATGTGTTTCTATTCTGTTGATGAGGGATTGATTTTGTTTGGTTGTAGTATCTATTTTTGGGTTTATACTATTATTTTATTATTTTGATGTTAGAAAATCTCTCGGTGATTAATGTCTCATTACTTGCCATTGGTATTGCTGTTTTTGCATGGCCAAATTACTTAGCTATAGTTTGCTGCATAAGTTGTATTTATGAGTATTTTTCAGCCAAGTAGAATTTGGAGTTGAGGGTGTATGATGCACTATTAGATATAACTTGCCATTCATTATTTCATCCGGTGATAATAGTTAGTTGCAATAAATTAGACCTCGACATAGATATTGAATAAATGCTTACTATAGTATCTGATTGGCTTTGGGAATTTTACGAATCAAATAGGCTATTCCAAAGCATAACGTAACTGCAATTGGGCTCACTACAGCGAATTTTAGTAACAACGGTATCTGCAGACTTTGCAGGGCAATAGCCAAATAGACTAGTATGGGCGCTTGAAGTAGGTAAGCACCATAAGAACTCTGATAATGCTTTAGTGAACCGATTTTGGATGTTAAGTTTTTCTCGAAACAAAATCATTAACCCAATGGATACCGCGATGCAGAAAAATTGCTCCCAAAACGCAAAAGTTGCAGCCTGCCAAGTCCAACCGCCGCCAAAAGCACCTAAACCACCGCTTGCACATCCAACTACGAAGAGCACTGGCATTAGTACAATAAGCACAATAGCTACTTTGCCCCAGAGTTTACCACGGTCTTTAGGCATGGTTGATATCCAGTTACCCCTGTAAGCCATCAACCCAACGATAAAAAGAGCTACGTATTGGAAAAAGAAAGGAAACTGAAAGCCAAGTATATCAAAAGTGTATCCAATCGGAAATACTAACCTAACTACAAAGGTGGCGGTACCTAACAGAAAACCAAACAGCAAGATTACGTAATCGCTTGGGATACTTCGCGCTTTAGTAGGGTTAGGTTTGATGGCACGCCAAGCAATGTATACTATTGTGAAGTAGAAGAGTGCTTCAATAAACCAAAGGGGACCAAATCCTAATCCTATAAAAGGATTAGATAAGATTAGATTTAGAATGGGCTCTTGAAACCCATTTAATGCATACTCGATGAGGGGATTGATTAAAAATATGAATATCGGAATGGGAATGGTTAGTCGCAGTGCCCTGTCAGCGAGGAAGAGCCCTGCCCCTTTACGATCATAGGCAGGCGGGGTAAAGTAGCCTGCAAACAGAAACAGCAATCCCATAAAAAACGCTTGGTTAGCCGTCAAGAAGAAGACGTAGATGAAACCGACCGGCAAGTTCACTGTGCCTTCATGTATATACCAAGATCCTGTCGGCGCACCATAAGTGATTGCCAAATGCTGCAATATAACTAAAACTATCAGAAAGACTCTTAAATTATCGATGAAAAACAGGCGAGAATCGGACGTCTGGTGCATAGACATAATAGTTTATGACTGTTTAAGGGATTTTGTGCTTTCTCTTTCATTATTTAAGCCAAATTCAAGGAATTAAATCTTGAAAACTCGGAAAAAACATTACTTGTTGAAATCCCCTATATTTTTCTTATATTTTGTTCAGAGGGTGGGATTCGAACTTAAAAATACTGCATAGGCACTAGCTTTTAACATCAATCCAATTAAATTAGGTGAAAGGGAAACTTTTTAACATAATGTTAAAGTGTACATTTAAACTATAAAAAAGATAATTGGTCTATTAAACTTCAATATGCATGCTGAAATGGGAAAGAAGAATCTTGAAAATAGGAACTGTTGACATTTCTGGCAAATTTGTGCTTGCGCCCATGGCAGCTGTTAATTGTACCGCTTTTAGAATGTTATGCAAGGAA
>CAYSWL010000100.1:0-9187 GCA_964434745.1 uncultured Candidatus Bathyarchaeia archaeon
CCCCCTCACACCCCCCAATCCTACACTCTTTCCCTACACGACGCTCTTCCGATCTGTAAATCAAGATGAACTTTTAAAAATAAACTGTTTTATACAAGCTGATTTAATTGATGAAATAGATGCTAAATTATTAAAGCAAAGTGGATTTAAAAGCGTTGAAGTTGGATTACAAACCGCAAATCCAGAAGCATTGGCAAATGTAAATCGATATATGAATGTTGACAAATTTTTAAGAGGAGTACAATTACTTAAAAAAGAAGGCATAAACGTTGGTGTAGATGTCATAGTTGGCCTCCCAGGCGATTCTCCGGTAACATTTGACCAGACAATGAAATTCTTATCAGATAATGATTTAAATCCAATGATATTCCAACTTTCAGTTAGCAAAGCAGCCCACCTAGCTACTCAATTAAAAGACTTTGAAGGCAAAGCCCAACCATACCCACCGTACTATCTTAAGCAAACAAAAACGTACTCAAAAAAACAACTTCAACAAACATTTAAAAAATATAGAGAAAAATATTCAGACATAGACAAAATAATAAATTTGAACTATCCTGCAATATTACTCACACCTGAGTCTGAACAAGAGTACTGGCTAGATCCGGTTTTGAAAATACAACAAATAGATTATCCTATTAGAAACATAGTTCTAAAAGCATGCCCAACTATTGAAGAAATGAATATGTTGGCAGATGTAATAAGCGGTAAAGTCAGCAACAGCTTGATCATACTGCATGCATACAATGAAGATGACCCAAATAGACAAAGCATTCAAACATTACTTCAACAAATCTCCAGCAAAAATGAACATATAACATGCATACACTTAGTGGAAAATAAAAATCCAAGTAAAACAAAGAAAGAATTAAAAAAATATATTGCAGCAATAAAAAATCCAAAAACCTTCTTAGATCACCGTGATGAGATTGTATCAAAATATCTTCCAAAAACACATAGAAGAAGTGTAAACATTTTTGAAATACATGAACCAGTTACTGCTCAACAAATTCAAGGTAAAAAGTTCTACATAAAAAAACTAACAATTAACTGTGAAAAAGATAAGCTAGCTCTAATTGAAGAACTGAAAAATAATCTAAATTATGGACTCTTAATTGATTTTGCACCTGGACTAAATATGGAATTTATTAGAAGCTGTATGAATATCTTGGTTTTTTGTGGCAAAGACATTTACTACAAAGATTGGGTTATACAAAGGATATGGGAACAAGAATACTTACGAATAACACCTGCACCTTCACCACTGCACTATGAAATCGTAGTTTCTGAAAATCGTAGAATTTTCGGTAAAAAATTAGATGAATACGACCTTTTATGGCATTCAATTTCCGACTGGAAAATTATGCGAGAAGATGTTAAAGGAGTAAACGTGGCAGATCTCGTAATGGAACTTATCAAAGCACACCTTACACTAAAAACACAAGGAGAATAATAATTATGTCATACAAATCTATTAAATGGGATATTACTACTAAATGTAACCTACATTGTACACATTGCTCAGTTGGAAAAGAATATTTCACTAAAGGAGCAAACGAGATTTGTCTTTCTCCAAAGCTAGAGATAATAGATAAACTTGCCGAGGGCGGAGTAGGTGCAATTTCATTACTCGGAGGAGAACCCCTAACAATGGGAAAAGACCTCTTAGCGTTCATTCAGCATGCAGTAAATAAAAGTATTAAGATTTCTTTGGTAACAAATGGTCTTCTACTTGAAGGCACGTTCATGGAGCAACTTGTATCATCGGGTATTGAACGAATTGTAATAAGCATGGAAGGGGCATCCAAAGATACTCATGACCCTATAAGAGGAAAAGGCACATTTGAAAAATTAACAAATAATATTATCAACCTTAAAGAATACATTACAAGAACTAACAGTCCATTATTAATTGGTATAAATACTGTCATAAGTCAAAAAAATATTAATGAAATCGAACAAATGTTTGACCTGCTAACCCAATTAGGAGTTAATGAATGGACTATTTTATCATTGGGTGATGTTGGATTCGCTAAAGATAACATTAATGAGTTAGCAATACCGCCACAAGAAGAAATCAACATAGCAATAAGACTTGCTAAAAAGGTTCACAGCGAAAAACAATCAAAGCTATCAATTAACTCACAATTCACTTATCCTCTAGTCTGGGACTATGTTGAAAAGAAATATGGCTTAAAAATGGACAAGCCTAGAATTTGTTGCAGTGCATCAATAAGTTTAGGATTTGTTAGCCCTGATGGACATTTGTATCCTTGCGATAGAATAGCAAAAGAGTACTATGTAGGATACAAAATAGACGGTATAGAAATCAAACCAATGAACCTATTAGATCATACCTTTTATGAGATTTGGAACTCAGAATACTTCGTAAAAATGTTCAACTTCATACTAGATAAATCAACTTATACAAACTATGAACCATGTACCCGATGTGAATACTTCCACAAAAAGTATTGTACACCATGTCCACTATACTCACTAACATCAAAAGTTGTTATAAGTTCATGTTCAATTGTCGAAAAAGAAATGGGCACAGAATTAAAGCAAATTAGACAAGACTATCAAGTTGAAGAACTCCTTGGATTTGAAAAAGCAAAGAAGAACATTAATAGAGAAAAAGAAGAAAAAGAAATTAACCAAATTATTAATTGCGTCCCAAAGAAAAAAGCAGGCATAAGATCATTTGAAAACGGGGAATCATTACTGCTACTTAATCCAGTTAACATTGACTATTCTAGCTTAAATATAGTAGGCAAAGCAATATGGGATTTAATAGATGGACAAAAAACAGTTGGACAAATTAGTCAAGAAATCACTGCAACAATTGGCATAGCATTGAAAAAAATTCCGCTAAAAGAACAACAAGAAAAAGAAATTAACGAGAACCTCAATAGAAAAATCGCTACGTTCATTGAAGAACTAAAGAGCTTAGATGTAATTACACTATACCCTCAAACACAGTCAACATAAGATTTTGACATAACAGTAACCTATACAAGGCCAGTAAGCCTATTTCTTAAAACAATCAATATCACTTGTAGAACAAAACTAAAAATTTTCAAAAAGATTTACTAAAAAGTACAATAATGAAAAAATAACCGAGGAAAGTGTCATAAAAATTTGCTGTTTTTGTCAGAACCATATAGAGCACTATAGCAAGTTTTACACAACACCTGGATATTTTTAAACGTAGAATAATCCTCAAATTGCATTTGACGTTCTTTATCAACGAACTTTTTGATTAAGTGAGCATATTTTTGTTGAAAATCAAACAGATCTTTTTTATTAACTTTTACCGGATTATTATAAGTGTACGGTTTTAGGAAACTACAAAAGCACCTAAGGCACCGATATTTGTTTGTTACTTTTTTTATATTAAAACTAAAGCAAATAGGACAAGCGTACTTATTTAAAGATTGATAAACGCCTTTTTTGACCACTACCTCTAGTAGCAACTGTGAAGCTTCTTTATATTGAGCACTATAAGGTAAAACAGGACGTTTATGAGCAAAAATTAATGACTTTGTAGAACTACATTTTTCGCAACATTTACCAACAAGAAATTTGGCTTTCTTTTCTTTCCATTCATCAGTTTCCCAGGACTTTAGCAACAACGGTTCACCAGTTGAACTAATAATTAAATATGCTAAATAGTTACAAATTAGCCCAATAGCATTGCATATAAATTTTCTATTTTTTGAAAATTACTTGGAAAAAAATGCAATTAAGCAGAATTAAAAATATGACGTGAAACAGCTTTAGTTTTTATGAATAATTAAAACACTCTAAATAGGAAATTAGAATTAGCATTAGCATGCAGATTTTACTATATACAAACAACTATTCAGTAATGCTCAATTTTCACAGAGGAGACGATAAAAGTTAACGTCTAAACAATTGAGTGTCATAAAATATTTATTAAAATTTTAGTAAAGCGGTGAGCTGCAGTTTTTATTATAAAATTATTAAGCATTTAAGTTAAGCTCAAAAGTTATATATTTGCTAATTCGGAATTGTTTACAATCAACACTAACTTTAGAATATTATACATATTATGAGCAGAATAACTTATTTATGGACAGTTGAATAAATTTCTTTACAGATAAGTGTATTATTTTTAATAGATAGGTGAAGTATTTTGAATAGGCTCCATAGCCTCCTTTTTGAGCTGTCTAGTGTGGAAAGAATAAATATATTATTAGAATTGCAGAAAAGTAGGTTAAAATTGTCGCATGTCTCTCAAAGATTAGATTTGACAGTTACAGAAGCCTCAAGGCACCTTCACAGGCTTAGTGAGGCTAAAATAATTGAAAAAGACATTGATGGACTATATGGACTTACTTCGTATGGGGAGCTTTCATTATCGTTACTTTCCGGGCTTGGTTTTGTAAATAATCACAAAGATTTCTTTTTAGAATATGATGTATCTTGTCTTCCTTACGAGTTTATTGACAGAATTGGCGAGCTTGGAGGAGGCAAATATGGAGGAGAGATTCTTGGGAATATTGAATTAATTGAAAATGAATTTAAAAAAGCTGATGAATTCATATGGGTAATATCTGACCAAATTCTTAAGAGCCTCATACCAATAGTGATAGAAAAAATTAAACAGCCTTTTGATTTTCGCTTTATTTCTTCACAAAAAGTTATACCTTTTGACAATATAGCACCACTTCCTTCTACCTTGGGAGGTGTTCAAAAAAGAATGCTGCCTAAAGTTGATATCATAGTAGTGGTAACTGATAAGGCAGCGGGTTTCTGTTTTCCTCAAAAAAACGGAAAAATTGACTATAGAAACTTTAACGGAAATGACATCAAATTTTGCAAATGGTGCAAAGACTTATTCATATATTACTGGGAAAAAGCAAAACCAATAACACCTAAATGAACTACCACTTAAAGCCAGGACTTTCCGTTAGCATACGACTAACTTAAAAGATAAAAGATATGCAATTTCAATCCACTAAAATACTGCAACACTAATCGATAATACAAGCTGCAAACAAAAATAGCACATAACGTTATGAGCAAAAATTGAACATATCAAGCACACGTTATCATAACTAACAAAATGCAATTAAATAAACAAATCAGGTAACATCTACAAATATAGCATAATAGATTAGTAGACATATTTTATGTAAGCTTACTTCTTTCCAGAGACAATTGATAGCCACATGACTTCCTTTATAAAAAATACTAATATTAACGTATCAAATTGTAGATAGTACATTCATGCATAAATTAATCAATAAAATATGCATAAGAATATTTTCTAATAGCAATCACTTTCAACATGGCATCATATAATTGCTGATAGTAGTTTGATAAATATTAAATGCAGATTGCTAAATAGTGAACCTATTTGAGCAAGCGTTCACTAAAAATTATACCATAGATTAATTATTAAAGTTAAGGTAAAATTACTTTTAGTAAGCTTGCAGAAAACTCATTTCAATCCTTTACCTTTTTATATCAAGATGGCAGGTAAATCGCGATACTCTTGCCAGTTGATAAGTCATCGAAAAGAAGAAAAAATTCAAAAAAGAAAGTCAATGAAACAATAGTCTGCGAATTTGAAGAAGAAACATCAACGGGCAAATCAAATAAACATAGATATTATTGCACGTTTCTTGATCTTTACGAAATTGGAAAAAAGGTTCAAAAAAACCATTTCTCAACATTTGAAAACTTTAAACTTAACTTGGAAGCTATGCAGCTTAAACAATCTACTAAAATTGATCGATTAATAGCAGTTGATGCAGTACGCACAAAATTAACACCATACAATTTTCAGATGCACACTGCACTTAGGGTAATTAATGAAATGAATTCAAACGCCATTCTTGCTGATGAAGTAGGACTTGGAAAAACAATCGAAGCAGGTCTTGTAATGAAAGAGTTACTCTTAAGAGAAGAAGTTAACTCAATTTTAGTAGTAGCGCCTAAGAGTTTACTAACGCAGTGGAAAAATGAGATGGCTGAAAAGTTCGGCGAATCCTTTGTGATAGCAAATTATCCTGGAGAACGTGCCGATCTAGAATTGGATAATAGAATAATATGTTCACATAACTTTTTGGCAAGAAAAATAGATGAGTTTGAAAATCGAACTTGGGACCTAGTTGTGGTTGATGAAGCCCATGCATTTAGAAACACACAAAGCAAAAGCAGAGCTAGCATAGCAAGCTTAAGAAAAAACCATTTACTACTTCTTACAGCTACGCCTCTATGTAATAAACTAACAGATTTGTATAGTCTTGTAGATCTAGTTCAGCCAGGACTACTTGATAGTGAAAGAGCATTCATTTCTCAATATGTGGAAGATGGGAAAGGGCGCATTGTAAAATCTGATGAAGCATACAAATTGAAAAGAAATCTACAAAAAATTATGTGTCGAACTCGAAGAGAACAAACAGGTATACCTTTTACCAAACGGTGTGTTGAATCTCGGTCTCTTGAACCAAATAGTCTTGAACGTGAATTTATTAACGCAGCAACCGAGTACCTTCGTAAGGTAAGTCAAAATCAGTTTAAAACTATAGAAGCGTTAATAGCGCAAAATCCAAACAGAAAAATTAGCCAATCGCAAAGTAATGCAATTCTAGTCTTCCAAGCGGTCACACTTCAACAGTCCTTTTCAAGCTCTCCAGATGCTGCTATCGAGTCACTGCAAAAAAGACAACAAAAATTTCCTACAGAAACCGAAGTTACTAACCGATTAATTGAAATGGCTAAGAAAGTTAAAAGCGCAAAGATGGAGTTGCTAAAAAAGATACTCAAAGAAATGCCAAATGAGCAAGCTGTAATTTTTTGCTTGCGAAAGGTAACAGCGCATAAACTTAAAGAAATTCTAGATAAAGAGTTTGGATCAGCAGCTGTCTACTTAGGCACAATGAATCAGACTGAAAGAGATAGTGTAATTGAGAAATTCAAACAAGGAGAAATTAAATATTTAATTGCAACTGATGCTGCTGCCGAAGGATTAAACCTGCAAAACTGCTGTTTAATGTTTAATTATGATTTGCATTGGAACCCTATGAAGATGGAACAAAGAATAGGGAGAATTCACAGATTCAAACAAGATCGTGATGTTACAATCTTTAATCTAAGCGTTAAAGACACAATTGACGATTATGTACTTCACATTCTCTACCAGAAAATCGAGTTGTTTACAATGACAGTAGGTAAAATGGAAACTGTTCTTGCAGAGCTAAAAGAAGGATCACAAGACATACAGAAAACCATTGCAGAAATACTACTAAGAAGCAACTCGCACATAGACATAAGACAAGAACTTGCAAAGCTTGCTGACGATCTAAACATTTCTCGGGAAAAACAAGAGTTAGCAGAAAAATTTACACAAGGGGTCCTTGATTGAGCACAAAAACCAGCGATGTAGATATTAATCAATTTATTGAAAACTACGTTAGAACAAAAGAAGGTCAAATAACTAAGCAATCCAACAAAGTATTCAAAATATCATACTCAAACGCGGTAGAACAAATCTTCACTTACGAACCAGCAATAGCTAGAGAGAAAAAAATTCCACTTATTGCCATGGGCAGCAAGACGTTCCAACAAATATTAAAAGAGTGTTTAGAAAACGGAGTTCTATGCCAAGTCTCGTTAAAACCTAAAGAAAATTATGAAATACTGCTAAGAAACTACTTTAAAGATAAATCATTTGACTGTAAAGATTGCATACAAATAGCTGAAAAAGGTACAATTAATAATGTTTGCACAAACCCCGTTCCATGCTACCATAAAATTAACAATGCTAAAATTACCTCGATTAAAATCGGTAAACAAGAAGCAGTCAAGTATTACATATTCTACTATTCTGTTACATTTCATAATAAGCTTAGATCAAAGAACAATGAAACAATCATAATCTTACTTGATGAAACAAAAAACGTCATCAGCGCAGAATTTGATTCAGACAATATACTAAGAAACAGAATGATATGTGTTAAAGATTGCAGCACTAAACTTAAGCCAGCTGTGTTTGATGAATTGAAAACTGCTGCAGACCAAAAACTGCAAACGCTTCTAAATAAGAAAATTGCCCTTTTTGATTTGCCACTTAATAAAGAAAGAAAAGCAAGACTAGATAATTTTAAAATGAGGTTAAGACGAGAACGTAGAGAGCAAGTTGTGTCAAAAAAGCAAGATTTTGATATTGTAAAATGGCAATCTGATTATGAAGTTCTTCTCAAAAAAGAAGAAGAATCATTTATGACTAATGTTACAGTGAAGCTAAGCAATCTTTTTGTAGTTAATACATCTAAGGTTAAATTTGAAATTAATCTTGATAATGAGGCATCTATAAAATCGTCATTCGTTTTAGGCATAGACCATGATTGGAAAATTTCTTGCCAAGTATGTAAAAAACTAGTTAACGAAGGTTACGCAACTCAAGACTCATTATACGTATGTAGCAACTGCACCAGACAATCTATAGATACAGGAAAGATTTACTCTAAAAAAACAAATCTGATGATAGATAAAAATTTGTATGAATATATGGAGCGGGACGCTGGCTTTATCTGTTCTGTTTGCGGTAGAAGACATAGCCAACTACTCGAATTCAAATGTAGCCATGACAATTCAAGCATATGTATTTATCATTATGGACTATGCGATGTATGTGGAAAAGTCTTCTCAAAACTAAACCTCAAATACACACACGAGTTCACACATCAATTATGTCCCCAACATATCACAGACGAACAACTTAGGGAACGCTAGCTTATGCAAGAAAACAAATTTAATGGAGTCATTGCAGAAATTGCTAAGTCTTATCCTAATATTGATTTAGCAGAATTTCTTTCTCAAAAACTAGACCTTTCGATAGACAAAGCCGAAATATTAGCAGAAAGAATAAAGAAAAAATTTTTTCAGCAAAATCAGCCTGCTCAACAGGTAGTTAAAATGCTTGTAGAAAAGAATACTGCTGAACCAGCTGCAAAGAAAGAAACATATTTAATTGGATATCTGTCAAAATATGAATTCAACTATTTTATTAAATGGCTTCTTGAAGAAGGAGAGTTTGAAGTCTTACAAGAAAGAAATGTAACTGACTTTGGCGTTGATTTCATAGCTATTAAAGACGGAGAAAAAAGTGCAATTCTTGCAAGAAAATATCCAAGCATATACAACATAACAG
>CAYSWL010000101.1:0-3189 GCA_964434745.1 uncultured Candidatus Bathyarchaeia archaeon
GATAAGAAACGGTTTTTATAGATAACTTGAAGCGTCGAATTTTCGGATAGGCTCATAGATAACCTAATTTAGTTAATAATTATCTTCGCTTTGAGTCAATTGCTCTATGTTCTGCTTGATTATACATGAGTTGGAAGCAGTTTATTGCCATTTCAACAGCACATTGATTATCGGTTACTATGACTTCAGATTCTAAAAATCCATTGGTTGGTGAAAGCTCAAGTATTAACTTTTTATTATCATAAAGTCCAAAGCTTACTTTCGGTGGTCTTTCTAAATATTTGATTTCAAAAAGTGCATTAGCTCGAAGCTTATTTATCGATTTTAATAGCTGTTGGCTATTGTTCAAATCTGTTAAAATCTTTATCCTTACACATCTTGATAAGGCTTTCATAAACGGTTTAGATTCATTGAAAAGCCATGGAAATATTTTCTGGGAAGGGGAAACAACACAAATAGACTTTTTTGAATTGTTAATTAGTTTTCTTGCTCTTAATGCAGTTGACTCTTTTTTAGGAACTAAAATTATCTGATTAGATTCCTGATCCTCTCTTAAAGATGTTCTAATAGAAGAAGAGCTAAATAGTTTTTTTGCAGCTTTTTCAAGCTCAAAATTCTTTTGTTTTCTGCGTTCAATAAGTAGAGAAATGCACCTTTCAGAGCTAATCGCCCTATATACAGTTGGTTTAGCGATTATTTTTTCAACAAATCCCATTTCAAAAAGTTCATGCAACGTTCTATAGACATCTTGGCGGGGAAGCCTTAAAAGATCAGATAGTGTTTTTGCCTTCGATTCGCCTAAAATTTCCAAAAGAATATAGCTACGTGCCTGCATGGCGGTAATACCTAATTTGGTTAATGCCGCTACTTTTTCTTCGGGAACATCTTTCTCACTTATGAGCAAAAAAATCCCTTATTTTATTTGTTATATAATCTTTTTAAAATTTTTGTATTGTAAGTCTAAAAGAAGTTCTGACACTGTATTAAATTTGTTTCTCTACAAATTAACCAGCACAGGAGAGAAAATAAAAATGAATCTATCGATAGAAAAAACAAAAGCAGCCGCATATGCGCTAATCCTAATAATGACGCTAACTGTATTAACAACAACCATACCAGCCACAGCGGCTCAGCAGAAAACTGCCAACATTTATGTTTATGTTACACCTAACCCTGTGGGAATTAACCAAGAAACAATTATTGGTGGATGGATTAACCCATTACCAAGCTATCGTCTGCCCAATATTGTTTATTGGGACGGTGTATTGATTGAAGTCACTAAGCCCGACGGAGCAAGCGAAAAAATAGGGCCAATGAAAGCCGATTCAGCTGCAACCTTCTATGTACAATATACACCTAACCAGATCGGTACCTATACTGTCAAGGCTTCTTGGGATGGAAACTGCGATGATCCAAAACAGGCATTTATTTATGCTCCCGTTTCGGTAACTTCACAATTTAATGTACAACAAGATCGTATACAACCTTGGGAATCAGAACCACTTCCAGACTCGAATAGATATTGGGAACGCCCAATAAGTGGAGAATATCGAGACTGGAATGTTCTTGCAGGATCGTGGATTTTGTCGCAGGGAACAGCTCGAGGTGGATACAATGCGTCTGTTGCTAACTATCAACCCTATAGCAAAGCACCAAATACACCACATATTAATTGGATTATGCAACCAGCTCAAGGTGGTCTTATTGGCGGAGAATCAATGTCAACTAAGTTCACTGAAAACAGCGATATGATAATTTTAGGAGGATTAGGTTTCTATGTTGACGGATGGACGCGACCGCCTCATACAGCAGGCTATGATTCGCTAATCGGTAGTGACATAGGCAAGCCTGGACCTGAGGATCTAACGACGTTTAATATACACTGCGTAGATATTCGAACTGGAGAAGAGAAATGGAACATGCCAACCTATTCATATGGTTTGTTCCCAACTGGAGGAACTGGAAGGACCGGACCACAATTGCAAGGATATATTGAGCCTGTTCCAGAGCGGATGAGTTCAGGAGGTTCAGGTCCCAAAGCATATCTAGTAAGCATAGGAACTACCTTTGTACGATGGGATGCTTTTACCGGAACTCAAATGTTTTTGATGAACAATTCGCTCACCGGACTATTTGACGGCCATTTCGTCTACAGCAGAGTTGGTAGCAACCTGATTAAATGGGATGCCCAAGCTCTCTCGTATGATAACCCAACAATTGAATCAGTAACGGTATACAATGTATCTGCTCCCTTTGTTAAACATGGAAATAGCACTTCTTATCTTTCTCCAGGAATGTGTTGGGGCGACGTAGGAATAGCTACATATTCAGTACCATACGAAGATGGTTCGCGTACCGCGCCAGGAATTGCTGCAATAGACTTAAAGACAGGAGCACTAATGTGGAACAAAACATTATACGGCTACGAAGGTGGGCAGTTCACATCATGCATGGCATTTGGGCAATACTTCTACAAGTCTGGCGACGCAACTTGGCATGGCTTTGACATTTACACAGGAGATGAAGTATGGACCAGTGAACCTGGTGTTTTGCCTTGGGCACTTTTTGGATCATACGCATCAGCTGCTGCCTACAACAAGTTTTACGCGTTTAACTACGACGGGTACATTTATGCTTTTGATAAAGATACCGGACATACAGTGTGGAAATACTATAGCGGAAACGCAGGGCTGGAAACAATATATGGGCATTGGCCTCAGTTTAGCCCACCCGCCGTCGCTGATGGAAAGCTTTATGCAGCCACAAGTGAACACAGCCCAAGTAACCCACCTTTTAGAGGAAGTAGACTATTCTGCTTGGATGCTAATACTGGCACAGAGTTATGGAGTATGCCATGGCTAGGCGGATGGAAGGCTATTGCAGACGGAATGCTTATAGCAGAAAACGAGTACGATGGACGAATTTACGGCTTCGGAAAGGGCTTAACAGCCACAACAGTCTCTGCATCGCCAAAGGTTGCAGTAAAAGGCTCAAGCGTACTGATTGAGGGCACTGTTATGGATCAGTCCCCTGGTGCTAGGCAAATTGTAGACAATGGCAGATTAAGTATAGTTCCCGCTGTTGCTGATGAATACATGAGCGAATGGATGCAGTACCTGTACATGAATAAACCAATGCCTGACAACGCTAACGGAGTTCCTGTAAAATTAGAAGCTATAGATGCGGAGG
>CAYSWL010000101.1:3199-6606 GCA_964434745.1 uncultured Candidatus Bathyarchaeia archaeon
GTTTCACTATCGGTACGGCAACAAGTGATGCAAACGGAAAATATGGTATTATGTGGAATCCACCGCATGAAGGCGTCTTCACAATTGTTGCTACCTTTGAAGGAACTGAGTCTTACTGGTCATCTTTTGCAACAGCCAAACTAGGTGTTAGCTCAGAATCTGATCCCGCATCTTCGCCTTCACCTGTTTCTGACACAGATGCACTTCCTAGATCTGCTCCAGTCGATGCCTACTTTATCGCAGCTGTTGCCGCAATTATAGTTGTAGTCATTGCAGTTGCTGCAGTATTCCTAAAAAAGCGCAAATAACCATAGCAAAAACATTCCCCATCTTTCTTTTTATTAAAGAAAAAATTGAACATTGAGGGCTGAGAGGGTTTTGGCGGTTAAGTTCTCCAAGTAGTGGTAGCAGCAAGGGTTAACATATCTTCTCTCCAGAATGCGTGCCCGCCACAGCCCCAGCAAACTGTAACTAAAGGTTCTAAAAAGGCGCACTGTTATCTAATTATTGTTAGTATTTTTGCATTTTTGTTTTTGGGGTTGTCTGTTGGTGTTCTACTTACAAATCGTTAAGTGGTGATGGAATAATAAATAACTAGAATATACTTTTGGAGGTAAAAAAATAAAGTGAATATTTTTAAAAAAACTAAAACATTGCAAATAATTATTTTGATTCTGATGTTGACTGCTGCTTTGCTTATGGCTTCATTTTTACTAGTTTCTGGACAGGCGAAATTTGAAAGTACTCCTTATATGTATTTTAGACCTAATCCTATAGGCGTTAACCAAGATTTACTTGTCAATGCATGGATTGTTCCACGGCCACCAGGTGGAGAGTTTGGTGAACAAGGCGAAGTATTTCATGACTACCATTTTATCTTTACAAAACCTGATGGGACAACGCAGACAATAACGATTCCTGACAGCTTCCGCGACGGAACAGTATGGTTTAACTACAAACCTGACCAAGTCGGTGCTTGGACAGTACAGTTCACTTGGGATGGCGATGCAACCCACACAGTAGCATCAACAGAAAAAATGTCTCTTACTGTGCAGCAAGACCCTATACCCTCTTGGCCACCTGCACCACTTCCAACCCAGCAGTGGACTTTTCCAATAAACCCTGAAAACAGAGAATGGGCCTATATTTCTGGTCCTTACCTGCAACCCACAGGCGGCACTGGATTAGGATACGATGGTACCGGACAGCGCTTTAACCCCTACAGCCAGGGCCCCAACACAGCACATATACTTTGGAAGATTCCTCCAGCAAGCGGGGTAGGTGGATTAGTTGGCGGCCAGTATGGTGAGTTGCTAACGTATAGCGGTTCTGCACCATCAGTAAATGTAGTTATGGCAGGAAGAGGCTACTGGAGTGCAAACAATGTTATCCACTGTGTTGATATGCGTACAGGCAAAGAGCTTTGGACAGCACCAGGCAGCTATACTGTGGGAACTGTTACAGACACAGCTACAATCACGCGGGTTATAACAGGAGCAGAGATGACTTCAACAACAACTACCTTTAGCCCAACGCTGTTAAGCATTGGAAACAGGCTTATCAAGTATGATGGCATCACCGGTAAAGTCACCCTAAACATGACAGCTATTGACGGCACCGTTGCATATCTAGCATATGATGGGCAGTATGCATATGTTTCTCAAAGATCTCCAAGCGCTAAACCTTTCGCAATAAGCCCTGAAAATTATGCAGATCCTGGACCATTTAATTTAATTAAGCTAGATACTGGAGGATATGAAACTGACCTTGCAAAAAGAATCATCTACAATGTTACCTATCCATTCAACCAGATGGACTTTGGAATTTGCCTCTATAACGACATTTTAGCGCTTATTCATTTTCCCCTGTATGGAGATTCTGGAGCTGTTAATACAACGACAGGCGAGGTACTCTGGCGCAGACCAATCGGCGGAGCCCAAGGATACATAGAGCAGAAGCCTGAAAGTGTAACATCTGCTAACGGAGTTATGTTCTTTGCAGTTGAAAATATGAAGTTTGAAGCCGTTGACATGAGAACTGGCGAGGTCCTATGGCATAGTGAGCAAGCGGAAGCTCCTTGGGGTAATTTTTGGGCGTATGGTCAAAGTACAGCGTACGGTAATGTTTACGCGTTAGCTTACAATGGAGTCTACGCTTTTGATCAGGCAACAGGAAAAATAAACTGGCACAATCCTGGTCCAAAGGATAACAACTCTGAAACTCCTTATGGCGGATGGCCATTTGGCAGCGCTGACCCAATTGTAGCTGATGGAAAAGTATATGCACCAGCAACTGAGCACAGCCCTACCTTCTACTATCGAGGACAAACACTACAATGTATGGATGCAAATAGCGGGAGTCCAATCTGGGACATAATGGGATACTACACGGTGCCCGCAATAGCCGAAGGTAGCTTACTTGCAACTAACGCATACGATTTAAATGCCTACTGCTTTAGCAAAGGACCAACCAATATAACTATTATAACATCTCATGATATTGCGCCTCAAGGGACAGTCATTCAGATTAAAGGCACTATCACTGACCAATCTCCAGCACAGCCTAACACTCCTGCAATATCAGATGAAAGCATGAGCGATTGGATGGAGTACCTACACATGCAACAGCCAAAGCCTACTAGCGCAACAGGAGTTCCAGTAACAATAAAGGCCACTGCATTTGATGGCACCTCAATAGATATAGCTACAGTAACTAGCGATATTAATGGTAACTTTGCGACAACATGGGTTCTTCCAGCGGAAGGAACATATTCAGTAAGTGCATTATTTGATGGCAGTGAATCATACTGGCAATCAGAAGCTCAAACAATAGTAAGCGTAATTCCTACACAATCAACTACTTTAGCCCCAACTGGCTCGCCGTCTGCTGTTCCTGAACCACAGGCGCTTCCAACCAATAGTATATATGTTGCTGTTGCAGCAGCCGTGGTCATTATCGCTATTATCTTTGCAGCAGCATTCATTCGCAAACGAAAATAAAAACAAACTAAAAACCAATTTTTCTCTCTTTTTTAGAAAAATTTTAGAAGTTAAAATTGGGACTGAGAGCATTTAACAATTTAGCAATTATGCTACATAGTTAATGCAAAAGATTTTACGTTTCCTTTGATTTTTCACAAACCCAGCTCCAGAGACTCTGCTTTTTAGAAAATCGTATTATTTTAGATAAATGCCTGCAGTTTGACTGAATGTAATGTTAGCTGGCAGCGCTGCTCATATTTACTCTTTTTTCTGCATGTTTAATGCCATATGTGTGATTCGTGTTAAAATTTTATTTTTCATTTTTGTTTATTGCGCAACATGTTCAAAGCTATTATCTTGCAGGTATCGGTGCGACCTGCAAGATGTTAAATATTACTTGTTTTTAACTTCTGCTTATTCGTTCTG
>CAYSWL010000101.1:6616-9080 GCA_964434745.1 uncultured Candidatus Bathyarchaeia archaeon
ACGCCAAGCTATAGCGGGAATTTTTCGGATTAGCTAAGATCGAAAAAACAGACCAAAGGAGGAAAAAAATGAAAAATTTAAGGGTAAAAAACCTTGGTATTAAAAAGGGTAAATCGCTTTTTGTTGTTGCTCTGGTTTTGTTGTTAGCTATTGCTGCTAGTATATCTTGTTTGCCGGTCTTTGCTGTCATCCCGACGAATGTGCCTACCAGCTGCTGGCTTTCTTTAAGACCTAACCCGATAGGAATAGGGCAGGAGTTGCTAGTTAATGGGTGGAGAACTCCGCCGCCTTATATGTATGAAACCTTAAACATGACTCCACCTGCTGGTGTTAGCATTAGTGATGGTGTGCCTTTTGATTTTAGGCTGGTTATTACTAAGCCTGATGGGTCTAAGCTTGATCTTTATCCGATTAAGTCTGATGGTCCTGGTACGTTTTGGCTTAGTTATGTTGTTGATCAGAAGGGTACATGGATTTTTGAGCTTAGCTGCGAGGATGATCAGTGGTTTAAGGGGTCTTCTGTTAGGCAGACTCTTGTTGTGCAAGATGAGCAGGTGCCTGCTTGGCCAGATGCAAAGCTTCCAACTGAGGCTTGGACTTATCCGATAAACTATGAAAACCGGGAGTGGGCATCGATCTCAGGAGGCTGGTTTATGCCAAAATACAATGCATCTGCCTGCAACCATAATCCATACAGCCAAGCACCCCGTTCAGCTCACGTACTCTGGAAAGCTCCACCCGTCAGTGGTATGGCTGGACTCATTGGCGGTCCATACGGCAATAATCAATACTACTCTAAGACTTCCTTAGCGTTTAGTGTAGTAATGGCTGGAAGAGCTTATGCTTCTGCAGGAGGTAATATCTACTGTTATGATGTGCGTACAGGAGAACAGCTATGGAGCGTGCCAGGAAGCTTTAATGTAGGTTCTATAAGAAACAATAGACCAGCTCTATACCAGTTAGGTACACGCTTTATAGTATATGATGGACTTACCGGTGCCGTGACCCTTAATGTTACAGGTATGCCAGCTCTGGGAGGATCACAAGGTGTTGGATATGCATATGATGAGCCTTATGTCTACAGCAGGCAAACTACTGGAAGTGGCGGTCCGCGCTTTTTCATAAAATGGACAACTGCTGGAACGACTGATAACTTTACACAGAGAATAATCTGGAATGTAACATGGCCTGAGTCGCTAAATGAGCCACCGCATAATGATTCTTGGCAAGGGCTAGAAGCATGGGGCGATACGACAATGTTTCAATTTAACTGGCCATATTATGGACAATGGGCAGGTTTTAATCTAACTGACGGAAAATTACTTTGGAATAAACTGGTAACAGATCCGTGGCTCACATCTCGTGGTGGCAACGGATATGCATATGGATTAGCTTTATGTCCTATCCATTCTCGACAGCTTGGCGCTTGGAATACCACCACAGGAGAACTTGTATGGAAAAGTGAAACTACGGCAGATCCCTGGGGCAATTTCTGGGCTTATCAACACTGCGCTGCTTATGGCATGATCTATAAACTAACATATGCTGGAGTCTACGCCTTTAACGCTACCAACGGAAAAATTGTCTGGCATTACAGCGCAGGAGACGCCGGACTCGAGACACCATATGCTATTCAGGCACCAGGCGAATCTGGACTAGAAGATGTTGAAACAACATGGCCATTTTATAATATTCCTGCCGTTGCAGACGGGGTATTCTTTGCAGCCACAGGTGAACATAGCCCTACCTCACCTTACTTAAGAGGACAAACTCTTCATGCTATGGATGCTTTCACTGGCAAAGGTATCTGGAATATAAAGGGTTATTGGGATATTCGATCTATTGCTGAAGGCACTCTATTCGGAACCAACACATATGACGGCAACGCATATGCCTTCGCCAAAGGTCAAACCGAAACAACAGTATCAATATCATCAAAAATTGTATCAAAAGGATCTCCTCTGTTGATTGAAGGCACTGTTATGGACAAATCTCCTGCGCAACCAAATACACCTGCAGTATCAGAGGAAAGCATGAGTGCATGGATGGAATACCTACATATACAACAACCAAAGCCTACTAACACCACAGGCGTTACTGTAAAACTTACTGCTATTGATGTTAACGGCGAGTCTATAGACATAGGCACTGTTACAAGCGACTCTACTGGTTTATTTAAGAAAATATGGACACCTACAACCGAAGGTGAATACACAATAATTGCCACTTTTGAAGGCTCCAACTCATACTATGGTTCCTCGGCCCAAACCGCCGTAGGGGTAGGTCTAGCACAAGCAGGCGCCAGCCCTCAGCCAACAAGCCCAACAACCTCGCCAGCAATTAGCCCAACCGCTTCAGCTTCGCCAACAGCTCCAGCAGTCACCTCGTCAGTTCCTGCTTCGCCAACTGCTGCTCCAGAGCCTGGCAGTGATTCATCGTTAGCAACCTATATTGCAGTTGCAGC
>CAYSWL010000102.1:0-8974 GCA_964434745.1 uncultured Candidatus Bathyarchaeia archaeon
CAGAACTTAGAGTGTGCCGGTATTGATTTGCCACATTTAGGACATTTAATGGCTTCAGTGGATGGTGGGGTCAATGATGTTCCACATTCTGGACAGAATTTGCTAGTTGCAGGAACTTTGGAGCTGCATTTAGGGCATATTACTAAGGCTGCTGCATTTGCTACCTGTGTGCCTGTGGGTGTCATGATTTGTGGAATAAGTACCATGCCTGTTCCTAGTGCGGCGCCGCCTCCGCCTGATTTACCAAGTGATTCGGCTGCACTCTTCATTGTTTCCATGCGGAGCACTTCTTCAGGTGCGGTCTTTCCAGTTTTTAGCCAGAAAAGGCGTTCACGATACTCTGGAGTGGTGTCTATACCCTCAAAACGCATATCTGTAAGTTCTATTCCTACGCGTCTAAAATAGTCAATAAGTGTATTTTTCACTATAACTGAAGTTTCATCAATGCGCGTAAAGACTGTAATAAGGTCATAATGGCTTAATTCATCAATGATTTTTTCGTTCAAAAATCCGCGTAAAAAGTTGTTGACATCCTCTGTGGTATATGCTTTTTGTCCACCTATAACTTCATTTACAAATAACTGTGCGTTTTCAATTTTAAACCAGAATTGACCATAGACTTGTAACGGAGCTAGTTCGGTAGTTTGCGCACGCGTACCCCATTTGCCTGCAAAGATTTTGGTACTAATAAATACAACATTGGCTTTGAACGGTTTGTTGCCGCCAAATCCGGCTAGTCGTGTAAGTAATCCTGTTATTAAAGGTAGATTAAGTGTAGTTAATGTATGACGACCTGCATTAAAGACATCATATGCCTTACCATCTCGGAAGAATACTGCCATTTGGTATTCTTGTACTACAAGTTGAGCTCCCCAAGTAATTTCTTCAACAGGGTGTTTGTAAACAATATCGTCAGCTCGAGCATTTGCCCATTCAATTACTTGTGGCATTTAGTTCACTCCTAAGATAACTTCTTGTCTTTTATCAAAGGCTGACTCTAAACCTTCGACTTTGTCAGTTATTGTTAGAATTCTATTTTTAATATTCTTAGTATCTCCACTTACTAATTCAGCTTTGAACAAGTTAACTTCACCATTTAACGCATCTACGTTTTCTATTAGTTGGTTATCAAAGTCTATCATACGATCTAGATTTTCCTCATTGACTTTTATAGAGTTAAAGAATCCTGTATATCCGTAAGATGCATGATCAACTTTTGCAGTTATGCGATCTATCTTGGCTACAAGACGATCCATATCTGTTAAGACATCAAAGTAGCGGCGGTCAGAGATTTTCTGAAAAATTTGCTTTAGATCATCTTTAGTTGCGGATAACTTTAGGCTCAAATGGTTGCGAATCAGTCTATCTGATTCTCTGCGTAACTCTTTTTCTTTATAACCTCGGAAACCTGGAATTGCCGCGGCTATGCGTTCCGAGAGACGCATTTGGCCTTTAACATTTGAATATACATCCCTATTATTGCTCATTTTTTAATCTCCGCCTTTTTATTATTCGTTGTTAATAAAAGGCCGCTATTAAACATTTTTAAGGCGATTTAGAGCTTAGAATTTGGATAAGGGTATATCCCCTTTTACTGCTGTACCTGTAGCCCCATCAATTATGAGCTGATACGTTTTGTTTTTATATTCATATTTGATGAACCAGAGTGGCGCATGTAAATAGACCATCTGCTTGAGGTCAATTTCAGTAGATAGTTCAATAATTCGGTCTACGTGCTGCTGAAGCAAGAATTGATGGTGTGAATCAATTTGTTGACGTGCAATTTCAAGTGCATTGTTTCGGTCTATTTCACTATTTAATAACTTTGCAAAGCCCTCAATTTTCCTAAAATCATATGGGATTTTACCCTGTAAAGGCACTTTATATTCGCGTGTAGGAAAGTCTGATGCTTCTCTAGCCAGTACTAGCCAGTCATACTCTTTTTCTATGACTCCTTCTTTGACTATTGCAGGTGCAATCCGCTCAAAAATGCCCTTGTAGACTGATTTTGCTTTAGTAGAAACTACCCAGAATGGTAAATAAATCAGGTCTTTTTCAGTAATATTTGATTTTCTAGGTAGGTCACTTGGCTTCATAAAGCCGTGACCCATCCAGCTCTTTATAGATTCTTCAATATTTACCTGATCAAATCTATTTAATATCAATGAGTGTTCAAAAATGAATTCTTTGCCAGTTTGGATGACGGTTGTAAAGCCACAGTATTTGCAGGTGGCAATAATCTCGCCAGGTTTAAAATCTACTGGCGCACCACAATGGCTACACCTGATATTCTGGGCAACCGCCGCCATTTTTATGCCTTCATTTGCTCTCGCTTAAGAATTTCTCTTGCTACAATTACTCCTGACATAGATGCTTGGATTAATCCTCTTGTTACACCTGCGCCGTCGCCAATAGTGAACATATTGTGTATTTTTGTTTCTAATGAATTGTTAAGTTGTAGGTGTGAAGAATAGAATTTTACTTCAACACCGTATAGTAATGTGTCTCTTGAGTGTACACCTGGTGCAATGACATCTAATGCTTGAAGCATTTCTCTAATGTCTGAAAGATATCTATACGGTAAAACGAAACTCAAATCGCCCGGAGTTGCATTTTTCAACGAAGGTTTAACTATGCTTCTGGCTAATCGCTCGTGAGTTGTTCTTCGGCCGGCAACTAAATCGCCTAGTCTTTGAACCATAACACCTCCGCTAAGCAGGTTAGAGAGGCGTGCAATGTATTTTCCATATGCAATAGGTTCTTTGAATGGCTCTGTAAATGAGGTGCTGACTAGTACTGCAAAGTTGGTATTGTCGGTTTTATGTTCTGAGTGGCTTCCACCGTTGACAGTTAAGACACCATCGTATGATTCGGTAGTAACTTCACCATAAGGTGAAACACAAAAAGTTCGGACCATGTCGTCAAACATTTTTGAGTAGTAAATTAGTTTTGGTTCGTAGAGCACATCAGTTAGCCTTTCCATGGCGGTGGACGATACTTCAACACGTACACCTACATCCACTGGATTATTTACTGTCTTTAATCCACGCACTTGGGCTTCTGTTTGCAGCCATTCAGCTCCACCTCTGCCTGGTGCGACAATGACATATTTTCCAGTATACTTTTCTCCATTGGCAGTTTCTACGCCTTTGATTGTGTTGCCTTCAACAATTAAGCCTTTGACATTGGTCTTAGGCATAAAAGTTATTTTATTGCCCAAATCTTTACGCATTCGGCGAAGTGTATCTGCACATTTTTCTGTGCCCATGTGTCGAACTTCCTGTCTTACTAAGCGAAGTCCTGCTGCAGCAGCTTGGCGTTCAATCATGTCAACTTTATCAGAATCGCCGCCGAAAACTTGTTCACTGGCGCCGAATTTCAGGTAAATATCATCAACATATTTGACTAGTTTGGTCATTTCATCGTCAGAGATGTATTGATTGAGCCATCCGCCAACTTCATTTGAAAGTGTAAGTTTGCCATCACTATAGGCGCCTGCGCCTCCCCAACCTGATAATATTGAACATGGATCACAGTGGTGACATTCTAAGCCTCTGCTTGAAGGGCATTTGCGCTTATCAATCTCTTGACCTCTATCAAGAATGAGAATGCTAAGGTTATTTTTCTCTGCAAGCTCTAATGCTGAGAATATGCCTGCTGGACCTGCGCCAACAATAATTACATCGTACTTCAAAGGGCATTAACTCCGTGGAACCCAGTTTTAGATGCAGTAACTAGCATATATTTTTAGCGAAACTCTAACACTAAAATGTGATTCAGATACGGCTAAGAAAGCGAGCTTGTAGCTAGCAAATCAATATAAAATATTCTAGAGCGCTTTTCGTAACGCGGACAAGTATATTTCTTATTTTCAAAAAAGAAAATATAAGAAAATAGGGGTGTATAATAGTTTATTTATTCTTTTGTGTATGGGACTAAGCAGAGGAACTTTAGTGTTGTTTGGCTGCTATTTTTAAACTGGTGTCGCTGGTTAGGGGGAACAAAAATTGCATCTTGTGCTTTAAACGGAGTTATTTTTTCGCCATCAAAAAGTTGGCCTTCTCCTTCAAGTATGAAGATTTCATGTTCCCATGGATGCGTGTGAAGAGGGGTATACCCATCTGCCTCAACCTCAAAAACTCGCATGGCAAAGTTTGTGGCGCCCATTTCCTTAGTGATTAACCAGCGGATTTTGGTTTTGTTTGCGCCTTCCGTGGTGACTTCCTCATTTTTTACAGAGTCATAACGGAAAACTTTGCTCATAATATTTTCCCGATCCTTTTTGGCCTTTCAATCAATCTTTTATTGCTTCGATTAGGCTCATAACGTTCCAGAGTTTAACCCGCGTATATGCAGGCATGTTAGGATCCTGCAGGATTTCGTCGAGAATTGAGATCACGTTTGATGCGCGTACAGCAGGCGTAAATTCGCCGCTTTGTAGTGCACTCATTGAGTCTTTAGCTGCGCGTCTGATGTTTCTTGGCGTAGTGCTATCCTCGGAGACCTCTCCTAGAACAACTAGCGCCTGCTTAATCCTTCCTTCGTATTCGTCAGTTTTTTTCTTTCGTACCATAGAGATGCCACCTACTGCAACTTTGCAGTGAACCAAATTATATAAGCATAGATACCTATTTACTTTGGGGTCTTAAAAATGCAGCAGAAATCAAACGATGATTACATTAAACGTATGGCTGATTTACTCCGCCAAGGTGCAACACTAACAGATCTAGCTTGCCCTGTATGTTTCTCACCATTATTCCGACTCAAAGATGGAACGCTTTGGTGCGGCAAAGATGAAAAGAAAGTTGTTGTAGTCAAAGAAGGTGAAGAACCACCAAAACCTGTGAACAATCCTACAATGGATACTTTAGAGGCTACGCTTATGACCAAAGTGGCAAATTTGCAAGATAGAATACAAAAAACCGATGATGTAGATGAACTAGGAAAACTCACTGCTGCCCTTTCTGAAATGCTTAATAGTCTGGAAAAAATAAAACGCATGAAAAAGAGCTAAAGCTGCAATGCTTGGTTTTTACGAAAATTTTCCTCTTAACATACATTTAAGTGAGCTTTTTATTTCCTCACTTTCAAAAAAAATGTTGCAACAGCGTTTTATCGAGCTTTTTCTTGATTTGAATACTAAGAATTTTAGTTTCGAGGACATAGGTAACCCTACTATTCCGGGCGCTACTGTGATTTTTGAATTTGGTATAGCTGATGATCAAAGCTTTAGCTACTTAGATGAAGAGGAAGCCAGAAAACTACGTGAAATAGTTGAAAAAAGAGCTCTTCAAACGTTGGATCTGTTTTGTATTATTCGTTATTACAAAGTTACCCAACCGAAAAAATTACCATTAAAATTCGATTATTATTTACTGCGCATTTCATTTGGTAAAGATCATACTATCGAGTTACAACTATATCATGAACGTGGTCCAAGATACCTAGGGCCACAAGATGTTGTAGACTTCTTAATCCGTAAGGTCAACGCAGTTTCTATTAGAAAAATCCTAAAACCATTCGAACCAACTTAGGTGCCTGTATTTAAAAACGCATTCACCACCGCAAAAACTTCTTGGGCAACTTCATTTTTTGACTTATTACCATCTATGGCTATGATCTCACCTTTATCGATAAATTTTTGGTAAATTTCGCGGACTTTACGTTGAGTATCAAGTTTTTCCATGACGCTTTTTTTACGTTTTAAACGTTCAAGCACTATCTCAGGTGGTACATCTATAAAAAGTGCCAGATCCGGCTTCAAGGCAAACTGATTTATGGTATCTATCCATTCTAAGTCTATACCCGCGCTTCCTTGATATGCTAGTGAGGAGTAAACATAGCGGTCTGAAACAACTATTTTTCCTTTGTCCAAGGCAGGTTGTACCTCGTTTTGTATATGTTCAATTCGGTCAGCAGCAAAAAGCAACGCTTCAACAGAAACAGGCGGGCGAGTTTCACCATATAAAACACTTTTTCGAATAAAAGTACCTACCTTTCCTCGGCTGGGTTCTGCTGTAAAGATAGCAGTGTGACTTTTGAGCAGTTTTTTGACAAGAATTTTTGCCTGCGTGGTTTTTCCTGAGCCATCTAAGCCTTCGATGACGATAAATGTTCCCTTCCTATTCTTAGTTTTGTTCATTTAGCTTACCTGCCATATAGATAATAATGGTTAAGCATTAATGTGGGACACCTAAATATAATTTAACAGCAAGAGAAGGTTATGTTACTATGCCTAGAGCTTACTGGGGTGAAGTTAAAGATCCTGTACATGGATATGTGTACATTACTGAAGCTGAAAAAGAAATTATGGATTCTTATCCAATGCAGAGGATGCGTAGACTACGCCAGTTGGCGGGATCCGAATATGTTTATCCAGGCGCGAACCACACAAGATTTGAACACTGTATAGGTGTTATGTATCTAGCTGGCAAGGTTTTAGAGAATCCCTATATTAGTAGAGTAGTAACTGATGAAGAAGCCGAAGTAGCCCGCATAGCTGCCATGCTTCACGACATAGGTCATGGGCCTTTCTCGCACGTATTTGAACATTTGCTTATACGCGATCTTGATAGGACTCATGAAGACATCACTTCTTGGCTTGTGGAAAAAAGTGAAGTCGGAGATAAACTATCTAAGATGGGCTTTACTCCCTCTGATGTAGGTAAACTTGCCGTAGGGAAACTGCATAAGCCGAAAAAGTCTTTTTTGGACCAAGTAATAAGCAGTGCAGTAGATGTTGACAAGCAAGATTTTATCGTTAGAGATACTTTCCATACAGGTGCAGAATATGGATTTATAGACGTTTTTAGGCTTATACATGCGCTAGATGTTTTAGACGGAAATATCGCCGTGGAGGTAGGTGCACTATCCGCGCTTGAAGCCTTCGTAATTGCTCGTATAGAATCTTTCAAAAGCATATACTTTCATCGTGTCGGAAGAGCTGCCCAAATCATGCTCGCATCAGCTATGGAGAAAGCCAATGAAGAACTTGGTCTAACATCCTTTAAGACCCCTGAAGAATATTTGGTCATGGACGATTACACTGTTTGGTCAGCAGTCAAGAAATGTGAAAAATCCCGTCCAATTATTGAAAACTTAGAACGGCGAAAAATGCTCAAATGTGCTTATGAAAGGACATTTTACGAAAAAGACGCTATGATTTCAAACATATTTAGCCGCGATACATATCGATTACAAGTTCAAGCTGAAATCGCCCAAGCAGCTGGAGTTGCACCAGATGAAGTTATTATTGATGTGCCAACGCTTCCTTCAGTACCATATCATCACTCAGCCGTTATGGAACACATGGAAATCCCAGTATTCAGTCGAACTGCAGCAGGCGAACGAACTTTACATAGATTAAGCGAGATATCAAAAATATTTGAAACTCTTAAAGGTTTTATCAACATACTGCGTGTCTATACTGAAGCAGAGAATCGAGAAAAAGTCGAGAAAGCCACTACTAAAGTAATTGGAAATATACCTGTGACAGCAAAGATTTCTTATTGACTTTCATTGTATTAAAAATAGAAAACGTTTAATTCGGGTCTCAAATAGGAACTTGTAGATCAGATTATCTTAGAAGGCAGAATTGTATGGAAAACACCACGAAAGACAAAACCTCTGTAGAGAGTGGTAAAATTGTTAAAGTTAAGATACGTAAAAAGCGCCAAGACTCAGCAGCACTTTTCACTTCCAAAGAGGTTCGCCAGTTTGTCAGTGATTTTGTCGCTTCGTGGATACGTGGTGATATAATCCTACGTTTTCCAACAGCTGCAGAACTGAGTAAAAAGAATCCTCTAGCAATAGGCTTCCCCGCTGATCCTTCTGTTAGTCAGGAACTAAAAATCAAAGAACACTATGTAGATATGCTTTCTATATGTGCAGGCATAACTCAGGTTTCAGTTGAAGAACAAGATAAAGCCGTTGCGGAAGTATTTCGGATGCTTCTTATGTTTCGTTCTGCTAACCGTATTGAAGGCAAAATAGCATCTGCAGATCTAGAAAAGCGCCTAGCTGCAGTAGAAGAAAAACTTCAATCAACAAACAAAATAGTTGAACAAATAACTGGCTTTCTCTTCCAGCCACCTAAAGAAGAAAAAATACCTATCAAAAATCACGATTCTGAAGTGCTTAAACCCAAAACAGAAGGGTAAAGTTTATTCGAAAGAGATAATATTTTGGTTGTACTCTCCTAAAACATGTGCTCCGGTAGTATAGTCCGGTCAAGTATTCCGGCCTTTCGAGCCGAAGACCCGGGTCCGAATCCCGGCCGGAGCACCACAACACTTTCTCTTTTCGCGAAAAGAGAACCTGTGCTAAGAGAAAAGGCATTTTGGTTGATTTCTGAGAGCTTTTTGGTGTTAAAAGCGTGATTATGGTCTTGTTTTTGTTGTAGTAGTTGTGTGGTATTAATACTATAGCGGTTGGTATTAATACTTGATTCGCTCGCCGCATTTATGAGGTGAGCAATCTTTTGTGCAATAGACACTTTGTCTTCTTTGGCGAGGGCTTTAAGCTGTGCATGTAATTCTGTTGGTACTATTATGTGGGTGTAGCCTTGTTTTGTCATTGTTTTTCACTTTGTGTTTTCTTTTTGGGTTTCAGTTTTTTCTAAAAGTTCTTTGATTAGTTGTAGGTCTTCTTGGATTACTTCGGGGTTGATTTGTTGTTTTCGTAATCGGTGGAGTAGGACCTTGAAGCCTTCAAGTTTATCGCCTGTTTCAAGATATCTTTTGATTAATTTTCGTTCGTGGGGTGAAAGTATATAGCCACGCAATAATAGCCCTCACTTGATAAACAGGTGGTTTCATATTTAAGGTTAATGTTTATGGTTTCTGATTTGAGTTACGGTTCAGTAACATTTAAAAATATGTGGTTACATTATTGTAACTTGGATGTGAAACCAAAATGGGTTACATGAGAACACCGCAAGAAAAAGCTGAAAACCGCGCAAGATTTCTTGAACAAA
>CAYSWL010000103.1:0-8895 GCA_964434745.1 uncultured Candidatus Bathyarchaeia archaeon
CTCCTTTAAAGCTAGATTCCATGTAATATCTTGAAATTTCAGGAAACTCTTTGGCAGCTTCCTGTAAAATTGGCAAAATTTCTGCCGCGGCCTCAAAGCTCACTTTTGGAATACGATTAATATCTGCATAGATTTTTCCATTATCTTCACTCATTATAATACCAACATCAGATCTGCCTATTTATTGTATGTTAAATTAGTTAGTTAATACACAAGTGTATTAAAATAATTTATAGTTAACAGTATGAATTGAAGTAGATTAATCTAAAGATGTGATTCTATTTTTTATGACTTAATATTTTAAAGAACTGCATTTTTAGAATATCAATTATTACGAAACTAAGTAATGCATAACCCCATACAAAAGCAGCTAGCTCCCATCCAAGAGGAGTCATAAATACTCCATAAACTGCTAATAGTGTGCCGGCTATTTGGGTTATTTCAGCAGTAAAAAAGAGAATTTTTGATGGCAGAGGTTTAGACCAAAAATGATGTGTGCCTGTTCGTGCAAGGTAAATTGTTAGGTGTCCGCTGACTGTTAGTTTAAGGAAGATAAATGTCTGCAATGTAGCTATATCTAATTGGAATAATTGTAATCCTATCAAAAACAAAAGAAAGCTAGTAATTACTCCAGTTGCTCCAAGCAGGGATGCAACTATAAGTACATCGTGCATATTCCAACGAACAGGTTTTTCCTGAATTCTTACATTATCATAAGCTATGGTCATTATTGGCAAATCATTAAGCAATGCAAGGATAACAATCATTACAGCTGTTATTGGATAAAAGTCAAAAATTATAATTGAAAATGAGGGGTGTGCATTATTCTGGTTTTTAGCAATTTTTTGATTTCTTTTTGTCAATCCCAATTTTTGCTTAAAAAAGAACAATCACCAAAAAATACACAAAAACGAATTGTGCACACCTCTATGAAAATGATAAGAAAATTAGTACCCGCGTCGTTTCAGCTATGCGATAGATTGCGTAGTTTTCCATACGTTGAAAAATTTTTCGACTTTCTTTTAGTGCATCAATTATGACTGAAAGCCCAGGATTTGTTAGTACCACGTCTGCAGCTGACTTTGCTGCATCACTAGCACCTGCAACAGCAACACCTACATCTGCCTTCTTTAATGCAGGTGCATCGTTAACACCATCGCCTGTCATGCCAACTATATGATCTTTTTCTTGAAGTAGCTGAACAATGCGGTATTTATGCTCAGGAAAAACTTGGGCGAAGCCGTCCGCGTTTTCTATAAGACCTTTTGCTTCACTATCAGGTTTATCTATAAAAGATGGTGCAGGTAAAATATTTGAACCTAGATTTACTTCACGGGCAACTTCTTTAGCTATAGCTATGTGGTCGCCTGTGACCATTTTAACATTCACACCCATCTTTTGAGCTGTCTTTATAGTCTGAGCAGAATCATCACGTGGCGGGTCATATATTGCAAGTAATCCCACGTATTGCCAGTTGTTTTCTTTATCAGCTTTAGCTACCCCTAATGCACGGTAGCCTCTATTAGCGAAGGAACTTAGCTGCTCATTTACTTTGTTTTCTATTTCATCTCTGTTTAGTACAAGAGATAAAATGACCTGAGGTGCACCTTTTGTTACTTTGTGGTGTTCCAGTCAACATAGGTACAACATCAAATACATCAGAAATCCAGAAAGTTAAATATCTACAAGGAAAACAAGCTACCCCTATGGAAGCGTTCCTTGGCAGTCTAAATAGTAAGAATACCAAAAGTACCTATAAACGTGGAATTGAGCTATTTGCAACTTTCTATGGAAAGACTATAGATGAAATATTGGCTGAACGAAAAGATGATTTAACACAAAGAACTAATGAAGACCTAATATCCGCAAAACAAAGAGCAGATAGATATGAAAAGCTCTTAGAAGAATTCTGGGTTTGGCTAAAAAAGAATGGTTATGATAACGTAAATACAAGGTATAGTTTCTGCAAAGGGCTAAGACAACTTTTCAGATATTATAACATGAGTCTTACATTAAGAAATGGCTCACCTATCAATCAAGTTACTCCAAAAATTAACGACTTCCATTTAGAGCCTGTACATGTAAAGAAGATGTTTCATGTTGCCAAAGATTTGAGAAGCAAGCTTTTGGTTAGCATAGGTAATGACCTTGGTTGGAGAATTTCTGATGTTCTAAGCATTAAACGTAGTGAATTACCCGACCTTGACCAAGAGCCACCTATTGAATGGTTACGAATAACTGAGAAAGAACAACAAGTCTCTAAGACATGTTTATCAAAAACTACTGTAACTCTGCTAAAAGAATATTTATTCACTTTTCCAGAAGGTCATAACCCATATGTATTTTTCAATAACGGTTCAACAATTGATGATGCTACAGTTAATAGCCGACTCAAAGATTTAGCTCAGGAAGCAGGTATAAAATTAGGTAATTTATCTTTAAGCTGGCATTGCTTTAGAAAAATGTTTATCAGTTCTGCCAAGAACCTTAGCATAGACCCTGATATTATTAGGTTGATGGTTGGTAAATCTGTTGATAAGGCAATGTTTCCTTATCTTACAGGTATAGACGTAAAGACCGCTTTTACTAAACTTCAGGCTGTAACAGGACTTACAATATTTAATGATACAGAGGAAGATATAACAAAAACGTTAAAGGAAGAAATGCAAAAGCTTGATGCCATACGAAAACAAATAGAACTTGAAAATGCTAACTATAAATTCAGAGTTGATTCTTTGCAAAAAGACATTGTACAACAGCAAAAGCAGATACTAGAACAAAATGAAAAGCTTACACAGGCTGAACTTAAATCACAAGAAAACTTCCAAAGACTTGAAGATGAAATTAATGCCTTAAAAACAGGAATTGTGCTTGCAGTTGGGCAAAGAGATACTTACGAGAAAATGGTGCGGACTATGGAGCAAGAGAATATTGATGAAATGATAGACCAAGGCATCCTGACAGAAGGAGATGAAATTATGGGCAGAATAATAAAAAGAAGCAATAAAAAACCATAAAGGAGCAACGAGCACTCCTTTCTCTAATTTATTTTAAAGTAAATTTGCTCTATAATACGTTATTGATTAAAAGCTATCATATACTTCAACATTGGGCTATACAAAATATGTTAAGAAATCAGTCCATTTCTCCATGGATTTAGAGAAACTTTACGACCTTATATAACAGTAGTAATTAGTTAGTAGTATTAAGTAAGGTATAGTATAGTTACTAAGTATAGTGTATTATGAGATAGATACACTATAGGTATATACTAACTAAGTAATACTAACTACAGTATAACATCTAAGTAAGATAATATAACAAGCTAACCACTATATTATAGCTAATAAAAATTCTCAAACCATACCTTATATTTTTGTTACCCAATGGAACTTTTGCTTTAGTTTGCCTATTGATTTTTTCTCTTGCTTCATTGAAAGTAACTGAGCACCTAAACTATACACCTTCCAGCCATGCCTATGTAAGTATTCAAGGTTTGTTTGTGTTGGCTTATAACTAAAGACTACTATTCTTTTCCTATAGCCTTTAGGATAATCACGTTTGATTATATTTTCATTTAACCATTCTTTTGATAGATAATTCTCAACTTGGTTTTTGCTTAAATTCTTGCATTCAATGATAGTTTTTGGCTTTTCAATAATTATATCTGGACGTTTGTTTTGATAGCAAGGATAGGTAATATCAAATGGGTTGTGCTCATGAGGAACTTTTAGGGCATATAGGACATCACTAACTGCTTTTTCAAGTAGCAAGCCTTTGAACTCATTTAGGTTAAGTTCTTTACCTTCCATTATCCTCTCAAATTCTTTTTCCCACATCTCACACTCTTTAGTTTGCAAGCCCTGCTTTTTACAACACTTACAGCATACTTTCATACATGAAGAAATTTTATCAGAAGTAGAAAGTATAGTATAGTGTCGATTACATTGTGGACATGTATATTTTATTTCACTAACTGACAAGCCCTAACCATTCCGATTGCAAAACTAAACTACTATTGCTCAGATAAAGTTTAATGTTTTAAAAAGAAAGTAAAGAACAATAATTATAAAATTAGAAAGCCAAAATAGGGGCAGCCCTTGCATGTTTGTTTAGCATTTTTTAGGGAAGTTTAAAAAATATTTTTTTTAGACACTTCCCCACCCTTTTGATTCTGACCTTTCTAAACCATATGTGGGTTAGGGGCTATTCTTTCAGCTAATATCTTATGGATGTTGTGCCTTAGAAATAAATGACTTACTGCTTCTTGAGGACTGTTCCACAAAGGGAACAAACTGTTCCCTCTAAAAACATAATAGTAATTTATTACCTTACACTATTGGGTGCATACATGCTTAACTGTTCAGCTGAAAAGATGGCAGTTATAACAATAATAGTCTTTTTGGTATTTGCCTGTCCAATTACAAGTGCATTACAAATAGAAACTGCACACGAGAATAAATGGATTACAAAATCATCATCAATACCAACACGAGAACCTATGGTTATTGAGGCAAATCAGAAAATATATGTTATAGGTGGAATGAACGCTGCTTATTGTTTAGACTACAACCAAGAATATGACCCTAAAACAGACACATGGACAACCAAAGCATCTATGCCCACACCACGAGCAGATGCTGCAATTGCTATATATCAAAACAAAATATTTGTTATAGGTGGAACTACTGGGGCAGGAGTACAGGTACGCTATGGAGGAGGAGATAAATCTCTAATAGGTACAACTGATGCTAACGAAGCCTACGACCCAGCATCTGATAGGTGGGAATCTAAGTCAACCCTCCCAACAAATATGTCTTATATACGAGCAGGTGTTGTTGGTGATAAAATCTATGTTATAGGTGGAGATAAAAACCTAATGTATGATGCATCACAAGACATGTGGACTTACAGAACACCACCACCTGTAGCAGTTTGGAAATATGCATTGGCTGTAGTTAACAATAGTTTGTATTTATTTGGAGGTGTTACTTCTCCTCAGAGTTATTCTTGGAGCAATATTACTCAAATATATGACACTCAAACTGATAGCTGGAGTTTTGGTCAATCTCTTCCAGAATCTTTTGTTGACCCTGTAGCAGCAAAGACAAATAGAGAAACCGCACCAGCAAAAGTGTATGTGATTAGCTGGGCAAATAGAACTAACATATATGACCCATCAAATAATTCTTGGACAGTAGGTACTCAGATGTCAACCCAACGTGCAGCGTTTGGTGCTGCATTTGTAGATGATTTGCTTTATGTTATTGGTGGAGGTTCAGGAACATTTCCAACACTTTATCCTGCATATGGATATAATGAACAATACACGCCAATAGGATACAGAACAACCAGCTTCAATTTAACAGCATCACCTTCACCAACTATAAGCCTAACCCCTTCAACCACGTCTTTACCGAGTACAACATTAACTCCAGTAACATCACAAACAGGCTCATCAAGTACAGCACCAACTTTAACTCCAACAGCTACCGTACCAGAATTTCCAACATTGGTGGTTCCTACAATAGCTGTTGTAACAGCGTTATTGGTAACTATGCTCATAAAGAGAAGGAAGGTAACTTGTCAATAGTGGTATTAAATTAAAAATTATTTTTTTGTTATAATAACTAATAACATGCTATTTTCTTGATATAGTTTCTATAATTGTAGGTAAATGTGGAAAGTATTATATTTTAAATAAGTATATTGGTTAGTTAGTGACCGCAATGCAAGTACAAAAAAGAAAGTACAATGTTATACCTACGTCAAACGGGATACTTTAAAGTATTTGTTGTTTGTGTCTTCTATTGTCGCTTCGGTTCGTTTAGAAACTGGGTCAAATGGTTTATACTCTACTACTTGAAATCTTTTGAGCGCTTCAGTTATTGCCTTGATTGTTTTTGCTTTAGTTATTACTGCATCATCAATTGGGTCGCGATTTTCTTCTCTTGATGCTAAGGTTCCAAACAGAAGTACATCATCAATCTCATAGTTGCCAAAGGTTTGTGCTTCTGCAATAGTTAACTCGTTCTTAGTAATAGTTCCTGTCTTATCAGAACATAATACATCAACACCAGCCATTTCTTCAATTGCCACGAGTTTACTTACAATAGCCTCTTTTTTAGCTAAAGCAATAGCACCTATTGCCATAGTTACAGTCAAGACTGCAGGCAAAGCTACTGGTATAGCTGCCACAGTTAAAACTAGTGCAAACTGTAAAATCTCGAGAGGGTTAACTTGCCGAAAAAGAGCTACAATGACGACAGCAGATACGATTACAGCTGCCAAAACAATCAAATAATTACCGATTTTAATGACTGCTTTCTGAAAGTGGCTACCTGTCTTGGCGGCTTCAACAAGTTTTGCTGTTTTACCAAAAAAACTACTAATGCCTGTAGCTACAATATATGCATCCATTTCGCCTTGTCGAGCAATTGAACCTGCATAGGCTAAATCCGAAATATGTTTTTCTACAGGTAACGATTCGCCAGTAAGCGCTGATTCATCCAAGAGCAGGTAATCGCCTTTCATGAGCTTAACATCTGCAGGTACAATATCACCTAACCGTACCCGAACGATATCGCCAGGCACAAGCTCTCTTGATGGAACTTCACGCCAGACCTTATCTCGCAGAACTCGGGCTTTGGGTGCAAGTCGCTTCTTAAGAAGCCCTATAGCGTTATCTGCTTTATGCTCTTGCCAGAAACCAACAACAGCATTCATTACCAAAAGAATAAGTATTATAACAAAATCTTCCCAACGCTGAATCACCGCAGATAATACCGCAGCGGTTTCTATCATCCACGGAATCGGTCCCCAAAAGTACCCTAAAAGTCTGCGTAGCAAACTTACTTTTTTTTCAGGAATCTCATTAAATCCATACTGCTTAAGTTTTTGCGCTGCTTCTTGAGAGGAAAGCCCAGTCTTACCATAAACAGGCTCATCAAGTTTTATGTATAGACAAAAAAACACCTCTGCTTATTGCTTACTGTAGGAACATACTTTCTATTAAATTTATATTGACGCCTTGTAAATGAAGCTCAAACTTTAATTTCTTGATTCATTATTGCAGCGTAAAAACCTAGATACAATTAATCAGTACAATAATTCTACAGGATTTTTAGAAAAATCGTTTTGCATGTACACAGAATTATGTAGAAAACAAAGAAGAAACCTATGATACAATATCATTAAGTTAAATAAAAAAATAAAGAGACCTTAAACACAAGCCTAATAATTAAACGATTGCAAAAGCTATTTTAGGTGTACTGATTCTTGACCTATTGGTAAACTGAATATTTTTTGTCGCATCTAAGAGGTTGATTTTGATGGGACTTGGCGAGTCTATAAAAAAAGATCATGATGAGTATCGTCGTTTTTTTGCAAAATTATCTAAAACTACCGGTAAAGATGCACAAATGCGAAAAGATGTTTTTACCGATTTTGGTCGAAAGCTTGATGCTCACCATTTAGCAGAGGAACTAACAATTATTCCTGCAATGAAAAAGGTTCCTGAGTTAATTGATTTGGCTTTTGAACTTGAGGTTGAGCATGCTGATATGAAAGTACACTTTCGTTCTCTATTATCTTCAGCTATTGATCAAGATATCTGGCGCTACAAACTTGCTCCATTATATGATGTTATGCATGCTCATTGGTTAAAAGAAGAGGAAATCATGATACCTTTTGGACCTAACTATTTTACAGAAAATCAGTGGATAGATTTTGGAAGAAAATTTGATGAAATTGTAGACGACTATCTAAAAAACACTAATTACGTAAATACATCGCGTCAACTGTTTAATTAGTCATCTATCTTAATAGTGATAGCTTTCATGTTGTTGAAATAAACAAGAGCCATAATCTATAAGTCTTCTTTAGAGAATTAGTCAACTTAAATGCCTTCTATACCGCTAATTACGTTTTAGATATTAAACTCAAAAGCAATTTTTCAATCATTACTGCCTAGACCCTGCTCTTACATGGAATAACGGTTAACAATACACAGATTAAATGTTGATTGCACATCACGCAGATAATGCCAAATTCTTGCTCTTCGTTAAAGAAAATCCAAAATTGTGTTAATTCGTAGCCGCGGTTAATGTTAAAGAAAACTGACGATGTATTTTGTTTTGATATATGGTTTAGCAGTTGCTCAAGCTCTTTTTGGCTGGGGATAGGTCGTTCTTTTTAGTTTCAGTGCTTGTAAGTATTTTGATCTTTGTCACTCAATCTCTATACTGTTGAGATAAAAATATTTCTTTACAAGACACAAACATCCGCCGGATTGGGTAACACATTGAGACCCTAACATCTGTAGATGATGAACGTATCCTTTTTACATCAATTTTCCATCACGCATTTTCTTTAGTGTCGTTTCAGGTTCGCTAATGTCTAAGCTTGACAAACATGGCTATGTAGTTGATGTAATTTTTATTTGTCTTTCGTTGAAGTTTTCGCAGTCCAAGAATTGGATAGTAGATCTTCCTTATGTTGAGATATTTTTATATGTATTCTCTTTAAACTTTCAATGAAGTTACCAAAATCTGGAAGAGTTATCCTTTTAATAATATGTTGGATCCTGCCATCCGAGTAATTTTGATCTTACGCACGTTACTATCTGTACAATTGTAGCACTTTAACAATTATTGATAGTACTTTTTAGAGACTACTTATGACTTTCTATTAGTCTCTTACCTGATTTCAGAGCACTTTATTTCAACTTTAGAGTAGGGCAGGTTATGGCAAATCTTTTATGCTCTTTATATAATCTGGTTGATGATTGTCTTGCCGACAAGAATCATAATTGGCGGTCCCCCGGATTCAGGAAAAAGCACTTTGGCTGAGAATTTAGCTAGAGCTCTGCGTTACTTTGGCGTTGATGCATATGCT
>CAYSWL010000104.1:0-8872 GCA_964434745.1 uncultured Candidatus Bathyarchaeia archaeon
AAATAATTCAAGCTAGACTTTTCAAATATGCATGGTGTACAGAAGACGGTTTAAAACGTATGTGCAGGTATCATGTTAAACAATAAGTTTTATATTATTTAGCCACAATATATTATCAAGGTTCCCGCCATGATAGACAGTTTAAACTATTGGACAATGGAGTTAAAGGGAAAAGCCCCTGCAACTCAACAAAGATACCAGTATTATTTTAGTAAGTTTTGCAAGTTCACAGGCAAAACTCCAAATGAACTAATAGAAAAACGTCACAGCGATCTAAAACAAGACGACCCAAGAGAACAAAGAGAAATCGAAAATATATTAAGAGATTATGCAAACGAGCTTAAAGCAAAGGGAAAAAGCCCTGCCACTCAACAGATTGCTTATGCAGCTGTGAAAAGTTTTTTTGATACAAACGAATATCCATTACGAATAAAGAAAAGCGAATATCCAACCGGTGAAAGCATGGGCAGTCGGGTAATTACAAAACAACTTATAAAACAAATTCTTGATGATACAAACCATTTTAAACACAAAAATAAAACCAAAGCCTTGATCTTTTTCCTTAAAGACACTGGGTTAAGTGCTTCTGATGTTAGCAACTTAGTTTATGGTCAGGTCCGCGAAGGCTTAGAAAAAAACTGGGATTTTATACCTATTTCGCTCTTAAGACAAAAAACTAAAACAATCACTAAGACCTTTATTGGTCCGGAAGCAGTAGAAGCCCTAAAAATCTACATTGCCGAACGCAGAACTGGAACCCAAAGAATACCGCCTGAAATTCTAACCGATAAGTCACCACTGTTTAGGGTTAACAAAGCAAACAGTACCCGAAAAATAAGCCGGGGGTGTATCTCAAGTATGATGCGTTTTCACTGTTTAAGAACAGGCGTTCCCGATTTATCCGCACACAGCTTTAGAAAATATGTTCAAACAAACTTAGACGTTGCAGGCATTAGTCCTAACCTTATTGACAGAATACTTGGACATAAACTTGGACATTCAAGAGACCCATATAGTCAACCGAGTGATGAAGAATTACTTAAAGCCTATAAAGGCGCTTATTCTGCCCTTCGCGTTTACCCTGATAAGGCAGAAATTAATCAGCGTTTCAATGAGTTAGAAAGTGAAGTGTCAAAGAGAGATCGAATAATTGCTCAGTTGTTAACAGATAAACAAAACAGAGACGAACTTAATCAAACTCAGACTGCCTTGGTAAAGAGTTTAATGGCTCGGTTAGAAGAATTAGAAAAGAAAATGGAAAAAAACAGATAAAAGGCTAATTAATCAACTTTTTTATTTATTTCTGTTTTACACTTGGTTTTTTACAAAAATAAAAGCATATGTCTGAATAAATTATATTATTTCAGTTCTATTAATTGACTAAGTATATATATAGCGAAACTGAGCCAGATTTAAGCCCCTTTTCAACTAAAACCAAACAAAACAATGGCAAATCCTTCTTAGATATGTATGACGGATTTTACATAGGGTAAAATCAAAAGAGACACATTTCTTTCTCTATTTTTTTCTGTAATTAATATATATATGTACAGAAACTACTTTTTTTGAGCCTTTGCGGTTCCGTTCTTTTAATGGTTATTGCGGTATGCTTGAGCTAAAGCTAACTGATAGTTACGCCCTGGGACGTAGGGTTTAACCTTTTTGAATACTTCCCTTATCTGTTCGTTTTGCTCTGGATTAATCCCTGCATTGACGCTAAGTGTGGTTTCTAAGTCGTGTATCTTCTGCCAAAAATCGTCACACACACTAAGTTTTTTATATCTGCCATCATGGGGTAAACCGTCAGCTATAGCTTGATACTTAGCGATTAAATGAGCGTGGTGTTGTAAGTGAATATAGATGTCATATGTTAACTGTTTAATCTCAGCTAACCGATCCTGTTTTTCTCTTAGTCCTAACTTGCAAGCATTATATGGTTGCACAAAAATAATATCTTTCAGCATAGCTACTTCGCTTTCTAAGTCTTGAATCTCTAAGCGTTTCTGCTGCAGTTGGGCCGTATTTTGCTTTAAGACATCTACGATATATTGGGCTTCTTTTCTGCTTATACGCGGGCGCATTTTAAGAACTCCAATCTTTCATTGCGACCCTGGCTTTTTTCGCCAAGTTTGTAGCACCTAACCGCGAATAATGCAAGGCTGTCTTATAGTCTAACCATCCAAAAAACTCCATTAAGTCAGCTTCGCTGTAATTGTATTCGCTACGAAGTTGGCTTGCCCTTTGGGCTCTGAACCAGTGTTGCCATAAATGGATAGTGTCAGCGTGTTTGACTATTTCCATTGTGTTTGTCTCTGGGTTCAGGACCTTCTTGTTAAATTGTTGATTTAACCCTAATTGATTGAAAAGTGTCCGGGGTATTGTGTCATTTAAGTTGCGTATGAATTTGTACCCCCAACTAACAGAATAATAAGGATCGTTATGCCTGTATGGACTTAAGAACAGTGGACCTTGTTTGTGTTCTAAATGGCTTAACAGTTCTGTGCTTAAGGGTTCTTCAAGTAGAATTGGGAAGGGTTTTCTTAATGCTTCTATGTGTTGGCGTTCGCGTGTTCCGTCTGGGTGTTTAACAAGTTTCCAGCGTTTTTCAAGTTTCATGTTTTGAACAAATATTGTTTTGGTTCTTTTGTTAACGTTAAAGTTTTCTTTTTGTAATTCTAAGACTTCTCCGGCTCGACCGCCTGTTTTAATTAGACTTAAAAGGTACAATTCCTTTGTAGGGGTCTCAGCGTATTTGGTTAATTCCGAGATTGGTTCCCATCCGCAGAACTCGTTAATGTAGTCATACACATTTAGTCGTACATATTGGATTTGCATTTTTATTTTCCCCTACTTTTTGAGTTAATGAGATTTTTCAATAACCTTTCTTCTGCCCAGTTGCCGCATTTTTCTATCGTGCCTTTTTGCTGCAGCGTCTCTTAAGTGGTGTTTGTGGCATAGAACTTTGTAGCTGCTCAGATTTTGGTTGACGTCACAGAGTTTATCTTTTGGGGCTCTGGGTCCTGTTCTGCTTAGTTTTGTTGTTCTTATATGAGCAAACTCCAATCTGTCAGTGTGTTTTTCGTGACACCCTGGGTATTGACATCCGCGTTTTCTTGGTGACAATTTGTTAATTAATTCGCGTTTTCGACCCTTTTTCCATTTATTTGCGGCATTAGTCATTTTCAATTATCTCCTTTTTGCTTGGTGACTAAAACATAAGGGTTACACACAGTAAGCTCGCCAGTCCCCTCGTTCATGGAGAAGTTTGTTAAGTTTCTGATCTTTCAAATATTCCTTGTTGTCTATTTTGTGACATCGATACTCCATGCGAGCATTAAGATATTCCAATCTCTGGGTTTTGGTTTTAATATCAAGGTTTTTTTTATGAGTATTTTTTTTGTGTTGTTTAGCGGGCATTGACATTATTTTTTCTCCTTAAGTTTCTGTTTTTTTGCTCGCTGTTTACGCTTTTGATTTCTCCAATACGCCCTTATAGTTGCCGGGTGTTTGAATCGTCTTTTTCTACGCATTTGTTGTCTTGGACAATTAATTCACTGTTCCTAATATTTGTTACTCAAAAAAGCGTAGCTACCCAAAAAAAAGTATAAAAAGCGGGTTTATTTGCCGCCGCTTAACTCACGATTAGTTAACCTTCGCCATCTGGGACAACCTACGCCGCCGCCATGTGTGCAAGTGCATAATTTGAGAATGATTTTTCTTTTGCCGTCAATACCCAAGATTTCAGTAGGGATTTTTTCAGCTGGGTTAAAGTGCCCTTTTGCTTTGCATATATGAGCCCATCTGCAGAGATATGTAGTTTCCACCTTGGAATTATCTCTCCTGTTCAACGAATTTTACGCCTTTACTTTCAGCATTTGTTCTTGCAAGTTTGAAACAGTCTGGGCAAACGTAAACCCAACCTTCTTCTTTTGGAGATTTGAACTCTGCTAATATAGCGTTACCATAATCACAGTTTGGGTTATCGCATTCATGGGGTTCTGTCTTGGGACTTACTCTCTGATAGACTAACACATTTTCATCTTGGGCTGGTTCTTTGTCAGGGTTTGCGGGTTTGTCAGGTTTCTGCGGTAACTTTTCAGTATCAAAAAAACGCTCAAGCAATGGTAAATTACCATCTGAATCTTTTTTCTTTCCAAAGGCTTTATAATTGGAAGGTGACAAACTTGCCAATCCCTGTAAAGTCTTAACGTACCTGTAGGCTGAAATAGTGTTAGTTCCCTTATTCGGATCAATTCTGCATTTTTCAGCGCCGCAAAAATGTTTCTTTACCATGTTGGTAAATTCGCCTTGGGTTTTCGCTTTTAGTTTTTTGTTGTTGCAGTAAGTAATATATTCTCTATACCAACTTGACGTGAAAACTATGTCGTTGGGGTCGTTTGTGGCTTGGCATTGTTCTGCGAAGTATGCAAGGGCGCTGTCTGAATGTTGTATGTATATCAGGCGTACTTCTTCAACGGTGGGTTTGTCTGTTATGTCTCCTTCTTTTATAAGGTCAGCTAATCCTTGCAGTGCCCAGTTTAATATCTCGCTTTGTGTTTCAGGTTTACTTAGTTTATCTATAAGTTCCTGCCTTGGGATACTGTTTTCTTTTGTGAATGTCACTGAAAAATCAATAAAGATAAAGCGCCTGTACCAGGCGTAACAATCTTCTTCAGTTGTAACTACTGGGATTTGGTTTGCACTAAAAATAAATTTGGCGTATGGTTTAAACGCGGTTGTTTTTTGAATGTGTTTACGGTAGGCTTGTAGCCAATCGCCGGATACTAAACTGCGAAATATCGCGGTGTTTTGTAGTTCTTTATGCGGTAAATCTGCGCATATGTTGGCGAGTTTTCCCTTTAATTCGCCGGTTACGAAGCGATCATAACATAAACTTTGTATCGAGTGGCTGCTTACGTTGTTGGGTCCGCCAAGGAATTTTGTTAAAATTAATAGTGTGATTGTTTTTCCGTTGGAACCGCCGCCTAATAGAACTGCGCATAACTCAGTCAGGATTTTTTTGATTAAACAGTGACCTACCAATTGTTGCAGTTGCCGGCGCTGCTTCGCTTTGGGGATAACAGTAGTTAAAAAATTATCCCAATCAGTAGTTTGAATTGTTGGGTTAAATGTTACTTGTAGCTTGCTTGTTATGTGGTGGTCAGAAGTGAACTTTTCAATTTTGCCTGTTGTGACGTTTAAGAGCCCATTTGATACAGCTAATAATTCGGGGTCAGTGGTGTCTATATCAATAAGGGGAGATATTCCGGTTATAAACTCTTTTACTTCATTATAATATCGTGCCTTAAAGTTTTCATCCAATCGCTTAGTAATTTCGCGCTTAATTATTTGTTCAGTGTCAAGTTTGTATATGCCTTCATCTGCGCCGCCGTCAACGTACCTGTAGAGCTCGTTAGTCGCGCGGTCCACAATAAAACGATAATCTTCCATGATGTCTTTTGCAAGAATCACTGGGTTTATTTCAGCCTGGTTAAGTACCGATTGATCTATCAATCCATTTGCTACAGCTAACTTGAGCGTATCATGGAATTTTTTTCCGCGTAATGCGCCTTTTTTTGCTTGCTCGCATTTTATCAAGCCTTCTTTTACTGCTAAGAACTGTAGAGCGCCGCCGCCGCTGTCATGCCTGAAACAGTGCCATATGTTCTTTTTCACGTCAACACTAAAGTTATGTCCTTTATCTGATCCATGTATTGGGTGCGGTCCTTCATATTGTCCATTTCCCTTATTTTTAAAACCTGACGTATCTATTATTTTTTCAATTTTAAAACTGAATTTATCAACTTGGTTTTCGATCTCTGCCTGTTCAGTGGGTAAGAACCCGGCGTCTTTCAGGTATTTATAAAAAAACTGCTCTAAATCTTCAGTCATTGCGATAACATCAGAACCAACATTAACGTAACCTGTAGAAGGATACATAACGCATAGTTTCCCTTCGCCTAAAAGTTCCAGAGTTGTTTGGTCATGAAAAACCGAATTAGTCTTTGGTTGTTTTTCACTCCAATAAAAATAATGCAGTCCCTTGTTTACGGTTTCTTCTACTTTGGTTGCCTGGGATATACTCTTTAAGATTTTTCTACCGATTTCCTTTGCTTTGGGGTGTTCTTCGAGAGCTTTCTCATATTCAGCAAGGTCTTTTTGATAGTTGTTTTGGGTAGGGTTATCAGTGTATTTTTTGTCATCCGGGGTAGGTTTGGTTCTGCCAAACTTTGGGTCCCAATCTATACAACCAAGATACAAACCATTGTTAGCTTTCATGCCTAAGATTACGCCGTAACCATTGCAGCCATTCCAGTTTAAAGCGTTAAATTCTGCGTCTGTTTGCGGTGTAGAGTACCAGTGACTATATTCATTTATTGCGGGTTTTTTGTCGTGTATGCCATTCTCGTTTGCTTCAAAAATTTTAAAGGGAATAACAGTTAATCCGAGTTCATGCCAACATTGAGCAGCTGCTTTGATTAATTCAGCTTGGCTCAATGCAAGGTGTCTCCCAGAGTTGTTTGTTTCACCGAATTGTAAAAGTTATAACGTACCTGGCGGGAACGATCTAAAATTGCGTTGGCTCTAAAATTCAACCTGTTTAGGTAGTCGTATAGTTCTCTTTCAGTTGCTAAAACATAGTATCCCTCATGACAAGCGCCAATTGGCAATCTGTAACGATAAATTATGTTTTTAACTGCATATCTTATAATCATGTGACCTGCGCTGTCCTTTTCAAAAATGCCTACAGCTGCACCTATATCTTTAGACTTTATCGGGTGATCTCTGCCAAGGTGTGTTTGAATTAAACCTGCAATTGCAATTAACTGTTCAAGCGTTGGTTTTGGTTGATTAGAAAAAGGGGGCGGGTAGTTAATCATTTTTAACTACTCCCCAATTGTGTTTGGTTGCGTTCCTGACTTACTGCTGGTAGTTGATCTGCATATATCCCTAACTTAGGATAGGTTTTCCCTTCGTAGTCTCTGAAACCCTTAACTTTTAACAAGATTGCACCGTATGCCCTGAATTTTTGTATAAACTCTGTTGCGTTTGTTATGTCTCTGCCTGTAGCTGCAACAAGGGCTGCTGCAATTTTTCCCATTGTGGACCCTTCGTTTGGTTCTCTATAGAATGGCATCCATGTACGAGCTCGATAACCATTTGATAATTCAATATCGAATCTAAGTTGTTCTTTTTCTTCGCCGTCAAATGTGCTTGTTTCTTGCTGTATGTCTAAGATTTTAGCGGGGATTATATCGCCTATGTTTAGCTTTGGGGGCGGAACTGACTTTTTTATAAAACTCATTGCTTCACCCCCTGACGCTGTATTTTGATTTTTGGTTCGTAGGGTTTTAACGCTTGAAACGCGGGGCAGTTGTCGTTTAATTCAATGCCAAGAGAGCAGTCTTTTGTCCATTTGTTTTTGTAATGACCGCATTTTTTGCATAAACTATTTGTAGGGACATCAGTAATACTCAATTGGTAGCCCCCTTCGTGGTGTGCTGCTCGCTTGGGGCAGTCTCCTTGGCGGGAACCGCTGCCCCAAGTGTTAAGACTTCAAGGGTATCTTTCAGGATTTGTTTTAGTTCAATAACGATCTCTTGAATCTCTGTTTTTTCTTGCTGCATATTTAAGCCTCGCATATTTCTTGTTTTTGTTCTGGGAAAACTTGGGGATTAAAGCCCATTTTCTGTAATTCTTTTCTTACTGCATCGCGTACGAACTCGGCTTTGGTAATGTGGCTGTCTAAATCAACTGCTTGTTCCAGAGCGTCATCAAGGTTTTTGGGAACTGGTATGTTCCAATTTGTTTTTTTACTCGTTTTTTATTTCCTGCACAACTTATGTGCATTATATTTATAAGTTTGTGAGTATTAGTAAAAAATAACTAACAACATAATGGAAAAATACTCACAAAGGTTGATAGTATGCCAAAAAAAGACTACGATAAACGCGCCCTGGTAATAAAAAGTCTTAGAACAGGTTCCTGTAAATTTAGTGATCTTAAAAATTCACTCAAGATTACTGACCAGGCACTTGATAGGATATTAAAAGAACTTGTCAAAATGAATATTGTAGAAAAAAATAGTGAAGGGTATTGGGTTTTAGTCGGTCAAACTTACGAAAGTGATTATGAAAAACAACGATCTCTTGAACACTCAGATAAACTTTTACCGGGTTTTGAATCTATACTAAACCATTTCTTAACTGATTATCAACTGACATTTGACGAACAGGCAGTTAATAACGCTGCATTACAACACCTTAAAACAGGCTACCCTAAAACATATGCTGCACTTATGAAAAGTCGTGAAATACTACAAGATAATGAACTTGCATCATGGCGTAAGGTTCAAAAAGCATTTGAAAAAGCAGAATTTCTCGAAGGTTCAAAAGTCCCGCAGTTCTGGGTAGGGGAAAAAGTACCTCATAAGCCCTCAGGGTTTATGGAAAAACTGTTAAAAGTAAATACTGATATGGGGCTTAGAAAAATTGAAATTCCTTATGCTTTTAGATTTAAAAATTTAGATGCTGCTGCCCAGGCATTAAAAGACGCAGAGATTAATAATATTGATTTACCACCGCCGAAATTATACACAGAAGGCGAGTTTGTTGTTGTTATGGGTCCACTTTCTGTTAAGGTAAATCAAGAAAAACTTAACGAAGCTCTGGAAACTTATGCCCAGGCAGCAGGGATAATTAACCAATTGATTGCTCAGGTTAAGCTCGGCAGAAAACCAATTAATGGAAACTGTAGTTTATGCTCAATAAATCTCGCTTAATCTTACTGTTTAACGTGAAGCTGGTATGTTAGACGTAAGACGGTTTAACTGCACTTTGCAGTATAGGCGAGTGCTGGATTGATGAGGGTA
>CAYSWL010000105.1:0-8632 GCA_964434745.1 uncultured Candidatus Bathyarchaeia archaeon
CGATGGAATCTCGTGACTGGAGTTCAGACGTGTGCTCTTCCGATCTACCTGTGAAAGTAACATACTACTAGTAGCAGGTGACAAAAAAGACACAGCCATCTCTTCAGCTCTTGTTGCATAAACAGGAAGATTGACCATTAATAATGGATAAAAGAACGGAAAAGCTACTAGTAAAGTAATACCGATTAGGATAGAAAACTGAAGCAAACGGATTTTAAAACAGCTAAATATGGCTACACGTCTTGAAAATATTAAATCAAAAACACCATATAAAATTGCAAATAACAAAAATAGATAAGCTATCTGGGGACTAATATAAATCATTAAACCAGTAAGTAAGCCACATAAAACTATACTATGTTTACCACCAACTCGCATCATCATTAAAAAAACTAATAATGCATATGGCAAAACCATATACACTAATAAAATTGTATTATGTCCACTTATCCACCGAGTTAAAATAAATGGACAGAAAAGCATAACAAGACCAGCTATAAAACCTGCAGATCGAGATTTTAGCAAATAAGAAAACGCCAAATAAAACCCAAAACCAGCAAATCCTATAAGCAAAACCAATAAAATCTTATGAGCTAAAGTAACAGACCCAAATAATACTGACAGGCCCAATAGAGGAACGTTATAAACAGTATTTCCAGTCAAAAAAATAGGTGCACCAAGATTTGACTTATAATCCCATGGAAAATCATAAGGACGAAATAACTGATCTATATTATACATAGGTGAAACATCGTTAAAGGCCACAGGATTAGCATTACCAAAAATTAGGCGCAAGCAAAAAAGTGAAAGCATCAGAAAAGCAGACAAAACTAATATGTGGACCTTACTTAAAGACATAATTAAAACACATGCAAGCACTCACTATAAAGGTTTTATAGATAAAATAAAAAAAATTAAAGACTTAAAAGCAAAGATTAAAAGATAGAAGAAAAAATTAAAGACGCTTCATGTGGACGCGCAATTTCTCAACTATTTTGGCCTAATTTTTGGTAGCACTATAAAGAATAATGCTAGTACCACAATAATAACAACGACAACAGCGACTGCAATCCAAGCAACATCGAATTCTTGAGGACCATGAGTAGGAGTAGCATCAGGGGAAGCAGTAGGTGAAATACTAGAGGTAGGTGTAACTGCAACAGCACCGCCAATGGCAAACAATGGGTCATTTGGGTCGTTAAGAGTAATTGTTAAAGTTTTTGCTTCAGCATCATGTACTGAAGGGAACTCTACAAATTCATTTGATTCTGGAATATATTTGAAAATTACGATTGGTGGAGTAAGACCTTCAATATCCGAATCAGTATAATGTATGGTTATGTTGGCTTGAGTGAAATCTTCTGGATTAACATCAAAACTTATCACGACAAAGTGCGTCAAGCCTGCACCTAATGGAATAGAAGCAGCAGGCTGTGGATTTTCTGTGTATACTGCTGAATTCAAGGTAATTGAAGCTCCAGCAGCGCCTGCTATACTAGCTGATACGCTAGTAGTGTTAGTTTGATCAATAGTAACTAAACCTGAAGAAGGAACAGTAACTGTAGTAGAATCACTTGTCATATACTGGGCGCTAGCAGCAGGAATAACTAAAAGCGCCACGAGTATGGCTGTAACTATAACAGCATTAGCAATTTTCATTTCAATTGACACCTATTTTGACAATAGTTATTTCAGACAGTATTTAACACTTTCGCACTAAAAAAATCACGTCATAAAGTGTAATAACCAATCTAAATGATAGTAATATTTGTTACAAACCGTAGAGCAATATTAAGAAGAACCAAAAATACAACTCCGATAATAAGTAGTAATGCGATTTTTTGATTTTTACAACTCCAATGTTTAGGCACTAATAAATTGACAATAGATAAAAGGCCTAAACTGGAAAAAACAACTAAGGGCATTGAGAAGATAAACTTATGATAAGCAAATTCGCTACCTGTCAGCAAAATCGAAACGCAAGCTATAAAAACCCAAGATATTAAAAGATCAGATAAATCAGATTTTCTAAAAAGAACAATCAAGAATCCGAAAATTGAGAGAACAACAAGAACTGAACATCCAAAAACACCACCTAAATAGGAATTAACAGTAACGCGCATAGCAGCCCAAAGAAAAGTAACACTTGGAAAAGATAAGCTACCACTAATAGTATCATAAACAAATGCAACCGAGGAAGTTGTCGACAACAATTGTCTAACATAATCACAAAGTACACTTACTAGCAAAACGCCTACAATTGAAAATAGCTTTAATTTGAATAGTGATCTTAATTCTGGAGCCCGGTAAGCAGAGCATAACTGAATAAGTAAGAAAACCAAAAGAGAACTTGCAAGAATAAACCAGGTCCAAGGATGAGTAAACAAAACCAACACCGATACGGTAATCAAAGCAAGTAAATCAAAACGGGACATTTTACGTATAAACCTAAGAAAAACAAGGTAGAAAAGATAAACAAAAATAATCGCTAACATATTTGCAAAATAACCGGAATAAATCACACCTAAGGACTGCATTGAGAGAGGAGCAAGAAGAACACAGTAGATAACGGCTTCACGGGTTCCAGCATATGCTTTCACAAGCAATAAAGAGAAAAAAGAAAATGCAAGTATCAATAAAATAGGCAGAAACTGTACTAAATCGAGAGGAAAAATTACCATCGACAGTAAGTATAAAAAGATCATGAATATTGATCGGTCCCCAGCAAACGCCCAAGAAATTGCGCCTCCGAAATCAAACACGCTCATCTCTTGAACCCATTTATAATAAAGAGGAGCATCAACACTTACCAGTCGATAAGTAGGATTAATCCAAGGCATAACTGTTAGAATTACAAGTACAATACAAATCACAACAGAAATTATGAAAGCAACACTTAAAACTAAGTTACTATTAAAAAAAGGGTGAACCTTTTCATCGAAATCTTTGAAATAAGAAATATATGAACAAGACTTGAGTCCTTTTTTACCTTTAAAGAAATCAAACCCTCGATTTAGAACACCAATTTTAATAAACACAGATAGAACACCTAAACCGACTAAAAACAAATACATCCAGGGCAGCACAGAGTGAGTTAAATTTACAAGATTAAGGTCCAAAGTTATCCAATAATTAAGGTCTTTAAGGAACTGAAGGTCAAAATTAGCCGCGACAGGAGTATTAATTAGCCAAAAAGATACAAATGAAGCTAACTCAACAAATATAACAAGAATGAAAAAACAAAAGAACATACTTTTAACAGTAAAAAAGAATGGTATACTCAAGTAACGCTTAACGTATATACTATAAAGTATAGCAATGCCTAAGCTGGCTATAGTTAGCAGAAAAGTAAGATTTGCACAAACTGATAAAGCAATAATGCTTATATTTACAGACAACAAAACCAGCAGCCAACGGTCAACAATCTTGTTATAATAAAAACTTAGAAGAATTATGCATAAACTAAAAGCTAAAATTCCAAACCATACAAGAAAATCCAAACTAGATGAAAAAATAATCCCGCTTATAGCTCTTGTAACCATCCCTCCTTTTATAAGTCGCACGTAATGACCATTTAAATTTGTTACAATAAACAAGACTGAGTAAATCAATGCTAAAACTAAAGCACCCTTCACGGGCCAATGCCAAAATATACTCAGTCGCATAACACTACCTCACTTGCTTATCCAGATCAGAATTCCAACTAAAAGGAGCACGATTAATCAGAAATCCCAAAGCAGCACAACAACTTTTCAATGTAAAAAGGAAAATAAAGCCAATAAACAGGCGTAACGAATACCCAGGATGCTTTAACACGTCTAACATTGTTAATAATGTAAGCTTAGTAGTAGAACTGTAAGGGCCTTTTGCGTCAACTTGATTAAAATCAGCGATGGATTTTCCATAGGAGAGATACTTACGTGTCACTTCACGAAGGGACCCTGACTCACGATGGCTAACCTTACTTTCACACCATACAATCTTGACTCCTGCAGCTTCAAGTCGGTGATTAAATTCTTGATCCTCCCAAAATCTCAATTTATTATTAAATCCACAAAAACCAACCAGTAAATCTCTAATAAAAAATCTTGGGATACCACCGTTTTTTCCCCATGTCTTAACCATATGGTTCTTCCAGAAAGCAGAACATTTTGCCCAAAAATTTAGTCCAATAAAAATTTCAGGAATCTTTACAGCAGCTACATTACTATAAGAACATATGGCAACACATTCAGCAACAACATTACTACTAAGACACTGATCTGAGTCTACAAAAAGAACGTATTTACTTTTAGCAGCACGTACACCTACATTACGTGCAGCTGCTGGAGTTCCTTTATGAAGTAAAAAGTTAACACCAAAAGTCTCAGCTATATTACGAGTATTATCGACACTAAAATTATCAACTACGATAACAGCTATGTTAGGATACGTTTGAGCATGAATAGACTTAAGGCAAAGATCTAATTCTTGTCCAGAATTAAAAGTTGGAATTATTATTGATACAGACTCATTTTTACAGTCAGCCTCTTTCAACTATGTACAAGCCTCAGGTAAGCATTTTCATATGCTTGCGCCACCACACTCCAACTTTCCTGATTAGCAAACCGTAAGTTCTGCTCACTCATAGCACAAGCCAACTTTTCGTCACCTAAAACGGTAACTAAAGCAGCTTTCAATGCGGTCACATCACCTGGAGGTACTAACATTGCTGCAGCACCATCAGCAACTAACTCTTTTATTTCAGGTAAAGATGAAGCTACAATAGGTCGTCCAAAACCAGCTGCAAGATGAAATACTCCACTTGTACCAGTAGTAGTTGAATATGGGAGCACAACAACATCAGCATGTACAAAAAGCTGCTCTAAATTATCCTCAGAAACATAGCCTAAAAATTCTACGTCTGGAATGCCGGCATTAATAAACTGATCAAGAAAATTTGGGTAATTTGGATGACTAGTACCAGCGATGATAAGCTTTACTGTTTTACCTTCAGCTTTTAACTCCTTAAAGGCTTCAAACATTACTGGTAATCCCTTGTAAGGACCCATATGACCAAACATTAGGATAACCTTTTCATCAGGATCTACGTAAGAGCATCGGGTAGAAAATGTTCCATGAGGAATATACATAACATCATTATGACCATAACGTTGACTTAAATAGTCGACATATGATTTGACAGTAACAACTACGTTATGCGCTGAAAGAATTAATTTGGTCGCAAGAAAAATTCCAGTCCTATTCAAAAAGCTTGGCTTCAACCGAACTTTCTTTAAATCTACTTTTTCGCCTAAATTATGAACTTCAGCAAGTACTTTAAACCCAAGTAGTCTACTTAGAAAGATTAATGATAAACCAAGAAAGTTAGCTATTCTACCTCGCCCATAGCTTTGAAAATGGACATTATAATGTACAACATCAGGTCTTAGTTTTAGAATATGCCTTAAGATGTTTAAAATTGAAACAGGATCATCCGGCGTCCAAACTCGCCTAACCTCAACCTTTGAATCAGCCAAATAATCCGCCGCTGTAGCAGCACTTTTATCGCCCAATACAAAAATCTTAGATATAGACTGCCTATTCTCTAACTCAGCCACCAAATTTTTTGCATATTCACTTAATCTTGCACGATTAGGTGGATAAGAAGAAACAAAGCAAACCTTCAAACACACCACAGCCCCTTTGAGAAAAATGAATCCAGATTAGTGTACTTTAGAGGCGTATGTGCAAAAAATAAGATACAACGTGTAAAATCGAAGAAAAAAGTGACAGCAAAAAACTTAATGTAACGTACATAAACAATAGTGAATAAGAAAGCGCTAAATAACTTGGTCAATTTATTGACAAGAGAACTAAAAACGGTTAATATATCTAAAAGCCTCCGCAGTGGCTTGAGCTAATTGCTAAAATGTCACATCTTTGCATTATGAAGTTACGATAACACAATCTTAAATTAATAAGAACAACTGAAGCCAATTGAGACGTTTTAGCAATATACAGCATATTAACTTGCTTACCTACCTTTTGCTCCAAATGCACATATGCAAGATATTTGTATTCCGATTAAATATTCATCAAACCTCAAATCATTTCCCCAAAATCGATAATTTATGCCCCAATGCTTGGATATCAATCCAAGTTTACTTTTATAGTTTATCCTTTAACCAATCAATGCAATAATGTTACAAATCATTTTCCAAGGCTATTGGCATACTACTAACGTGTATTAGTATTTTGAGTTAGTCAAGAGCGCCAAAATTATGCTTAACCAAATTATGTTCATAAACAGCATATTTTCTAATAAGATACAAAATAGTAAAAGAATAAAATTATTTACTAATATGAAAATTTATCATACCTTTATTATTAATCTTTGGAATTGTAATGACAAAACGGGCACCTTTGCCGGCGGTACCTTCTTCAGTAATGGTCCATCCATAGACGTCCATCATTTTTCTTATCAAAAATAAACCAAAACCTGTGCTACCAGCTGTACTGAAGCCTTCCTTAAAAATACAATATTTATTTTCGGCAGAAATGCCAACACCATCATCTTCATAAATTAATTCCAATTTATCGGGACTGGGTTGTTCAAAGTATAGATTTACTGTAGTTACTTTTTGTCCATGCGTCCTTGTGTTATCAATTAAGTTATAGAATAGCTGATGTAAAAATGAATCAGCCAATAAATTCAACCCTTGGCAGGAAACAATTACTTTAAAGCTAATATCTGAGAGAAGTCCGATAGCCCCATACACTGTTTTTTGAACATTCAGATAAGTTAGCTTCTCCGCACCTAACTGCTCATAACGTTTGGCAAACTCAAAGATTGCCGTAGAATCTCTAACAGCCCGCTCCATCTTACAGAGCGCCTCAACTATATCGTTATTCCCTGCATATCTTTTTTTAAGCAAATATGAATAGCCAGTTATTGTTGAAAGCTTGTTAGCAACGTCATGCCTAGTTAAACTGCCTACTACGCGCAGTTTTTCGTTCATCAATTCAATTCTTTGAGCATCTTCTTTTATTTTTTCTTCGGTTTTAATACGATCAGAAATATCTCTAATTACTGATAATACTGCATATGGTTGATTAGCTACATTAAAAATTAATGTAGAACGAGCATGCCTATGAACCCAAGAACCATTTCTGTGCTGGATACGGTATTCAAAAGTTGAACAACCGTTATGGAAAAGTTCTTTTGATTTTGCTCTAACGGATTGTAAATCATCAGGATGAATCTTGGCAAAACTTTCAGCTTCAACTGCTTCAGCTTCTTCAAAGCCTAAATTTATGAAATATGCTGAATTCTTGAAAAGAGTCTTGCCATTTATGTCAGTTAATATTATGGCATCATCAGCATTTTCAACTAAAGCCCGATACTTAGCCTCAGAATCAGCCAATGCAGTCTCAACGCTCTTGCGTTTAGTAATGTCTCTAACAATCGCTACACCAAAAGTTTTGTTACCATCATTAAAAGAAGAAAATGACAATTCAACAGTTCGCTCATCGCCATTACACTTTTTGAAAGGAACTTCAAGAATATTAGGTGAATTATCTTTATTATTGAAAAATGTCTGCAAAGCGAGACTAAACTTATTTTGATCCATATTTGTATATTGCTGATGTACAGTAGAAAATAATGGTGCGCCAAGTATGTTTGATTCAAAATCAAATAACTCCAGCGCTGCCTTATTCACATAGTTTACCATTCCTTGGGTATCAACTACAATAATTGCATCTTTTGATGCTTCAAAAATGGCGTTAAGTCGTTCTTCATTAGACCGCAGCTTTTCAAGATTATGACTATTATTCAAAGCAATTGCAGCATATTCACCAAAAGCCTCTGCTAAAGCGGCTTCTTTTTGAGTAAATCCGCCTTGTTTATTTGCAAGACCAATTAACCCAACTGATTTTCCATCTAGAACTAAAGGGGCAAAAAGAACATTTTTTAGATTAACATGTCCGTTAGGCAAAAACTTTTGCCATTTACTGTTGAAAAAGTTATTCTCATAAACAGATTTACATGTTAAATATGCTTGTTCTCTTAGACCACGAATAGGCATTGGAAGATTAGGTGAAACAGTACAATTTAATCCACCTGAATCTAAAAACAAAACTTCATTTTCATGACCGTCTTCAGATAGCAGTGCAACATACCCAGATAAAGCACCAGTAAGAGCCTTACAGGAATCAAAAATTTGTCTAGCGATTACGGAGAACTCGTTGTTCTTGAGCACTGCACGTGCTGAAGATAAAAATGCATCAACTTCAAGTGCCCTGCTCTTAGCTTCATTTAACGCGTTTTGATAATCAGCCTCAATTTGTTTACGTTTAGTTATGTCTCGTGCAATACTTAAAATGGCTTGAAGACCGTTATAATTTACAAGACTAGAACTAATTTCAACATAAATTTTCACTCCGTCTTTAGTAGTATGTATGGTTTCAAAAATTTGTATTTTATCAGCAGGCATATTTTTAACAAGAGTAAGTAACTTTTTGGGATTAAGATTATAATCTATATCTGAAATACCCATAGAAAGTAGTTCTTCACGAGAATACCCTAAAACTCTAACAGCTGCATCATTAACATCTAAAAAGTTACCATCAAAATCAATAACCCAAACAG
>CAYSWL010000106.1:0-8612 GCA_964434745.1 uncultured Candidatus Bathyarchaeia archaeon
AGTAAAAACAGTGATATCTACCATTACCCAACATGCTCACATGTTGATCAAATTATACTAGAAAACAAAATCTGGTTCGATACAGCACAAGAAGCATCAAATAAAGGCTATACTCCCTGCTTAACTTGTAAACCGCCCCCAGCCGTTACTCCGTCTACTCCTTTGCCAACTGTTACTCCGTCTACTCCTTTGCCAACGATTTCACCTGCTTATATGCCGTCTCCAGCATCAACATCCTTGCCCATGCAAACAACATCTCCAGTTCCGAATCAAAATAGTATCCAACCTGATTTAACATCAACACCAACTACGTTGCCTTCGCAAACACCTCTGCAACCAACTACCACACCAAATCCGTCCCCCGACTTGGTAGACTCACCTCCTTTATCAACACCTAGCTCTAGCCCTGCTGATACAAAAACACCCTCCGATCCTCCAATTAATACCGCAAACCCAATACAATCTCCAGAACTAGAACCAACAACCCCTGCCTCCAATATACCGTCTACTAACTTAGAATCAGATCTTCAAGCACAAGAAGGGACTAACTATACAGTCATAGTTGTTTTGTTTGCCATAATAGTAGTGGCAATATTGCTTACTATTTTTGGTAAAAAAAGAACGCCATGACTTATTTAGCTAAGTTTGATTACTGTTGCTTGCTGAATGCTTATACCTTGCCAGTTGATACGATAATTTAATGCTGCTAAGGTACTAGTTGTATCAGTTACACCTTGAGCTTCAATAATTTTTATGGCTTGAGTAAGAGGCATTTTGCCCGATTCAGGCAACTGCGCTTCAAGCTGGCTATTTATTAGCTCAAGCTTAGCTTTACTAACTAGGCAGCTTTGGAATGCAGTATATCCCTCAGGAGGATTTTCGGTTAATACAGTTTTTACAGCTGCAAGAGAGATGCCAACGCGGGCGGCAAACTCTTCAAACTGTATAATATCTTCAGTGAACTTAATTGGTAAGGTCTTTAGAAATTCGATTTCTCGAATTTTAGTCTCTTCAAATTCAGCTTCGAGGTAGCGAAGAATCTGCGCCCAAGGAATTTTATTTTTATATACAACCAAATTAAGGTGCCTAAATTTTTCTAAAGCAGATAGTTTTTCACATGCCAGAGCTTCATTGACAAGCAGCAACATTTTTACATTAATCTGCTTGAGCTTTTCGACCTTACGCAACAAATAGCTTTCAGTCCAAAAACCCATTATCTCCACATATATTTTAACGCCTCCGCGTTCCATAGAAAAATCTGGGATAATTACCTGTTTGCCAGCAATAACCGGTTCAGGTTCACGACGTAAAGTCCAAGCTGAACTTAAAGCTTTGAATTGTGCAGCAAATTTTTCTTCCACTTCACTATCATAAGCAACTGTGGGCATGTATGGCTTTTTAAGAAGGGCTCCGTGTTTTTTACTTTCTAGTTTAAAGCTGCAGATTTCATTATCGTATTTCCAAAATACTTTAGCACTTAAATTCCATTGCTCGTTGGCTACTATAACAGGTAAGAGCTTAGCTATTGCCATACCATACCGTCTAGTTAGCTTAAACAGGCTAGCTGGTCCATCAATTTTAACAGTAATGCCATTCTCTTGTGTTACCTCGTAGAGAAGTCCAAGTTTTTTGAGGGTGTAGAAGATGCGTTGCCAGTTGCCTGATGCGCTAAAAACAAGTTCAGTGCAATTAAACAGTAATGTTTGAGTAAGGCTGAGATTATATTCAGCTAAAAGCTCTGTTTCAGAAAGTGATGCAACTTCTTGTAGTACTAATTCGCCATCTAAGTCGCCATAAAATGCCTCTTCGATTTGGGTCGTTGTTAGTCCAGTTTCAGCTGCAACATTGCTTAAAATTTGAATGCGTTTAGCAATTGTTGTTGCTGGACCATCGATCTGGCTAGCTTGGAATATTTTTCGCCGCAAATCTATAGGGTCGACTTTGCAATCGCAGCTAAACGTACTTTTGCGGTCTAATAGTGCAGATAAGCCGCGGATAAAACGAAACTGGGCACCTTTACCTTCCAGTTCAGTGACTATTGTTTTCAGGGTCTTTTTTTTCTCCCCAATATGTCGCTTATAGGTATCAATCAAGTTACGCGCAGCTTGCAAGTTTTCGTCAGTTGGTTTTGCGTAGCGCGGTAACAATTCGCCTTTACGCTTCATCACTGATAGAAGTTCACTTTGTAGCATGCCTATGTGTCTCCTGATTTTTGGTGACGTCTTCGAGCAATGCCTGCTTCAATGGTTTCACGAGAAATAATTTCAACTAAACGTGCTGTTTTGCCTTCTACTTTTCGCAGAATTCTTCCAAGTCGTTGAATATACTCACGAGTACTTCCTGTGCCACTTAGCACTATACCTACTGAAGCATCAGGAACGTCTACTCCTTCGTCAAGAACTTGCGAGGTCACTATAGTACGATATTTGCCACTGCCAAAACTAGCCAAAATTTCTCGACGTTCTTCACGGGGCGTTTGATATGTGATCGCTGGAATGAGAAAGCGTCGACTGATGTTATAAACAAGTTCATTGTGAAGCGTAAATATAAGAATTTTTTCGTTACGAAAATCATCAAGTTTTTCAGCTAACAGATGAAGTTTGGCTTCCGAGTTAAGCGCTACCTTTAGGGCATGATTACGAGCTAGTAATGCTTCACGGGCTGCAGGGTCTCTGCCTGTAGCCATTATGAACCGCTGGAAGTCTGCTGCACTACGTATTGTCACATTACGTTTTGTCAAATAGCTACGAAATACTGCCATTTCATTATCGTAAATTTTTTGCTCATTTTCAGTCAATTCAACTGAAAGCTTCTCATACGTATACGGCGCAAGATGTTCACCAGATAGTTCCTCAATCGCTATCGAGTATACAGGGTCACCAACTAGCGGAGAAAGTAGTTCATGGCGTTGGTCTGCTCGTGCATATGTAGCAGTTAAGCCCATGCGGTAAGGCGCCATATACATTTCTGCAATTTGCATATACCCAGGAGATGCCAAATGATGTACTTCGTCAAAAATTAGTAATAGAAATTGGTTACCTAGATGTTCAGCTTGAATGTACGCTGAGTCATATGTAGCAACTGTTACCATACGTACAAAGTTTTCTCCACCGCCAATGACGCCTGATTCAATGCCAAGATATTCTTGAATCCGCTTTCGCCATTGATCAATTAAATCCAGCGTAGGTACAACTATAAGCGTTTGAACCTGTAATTGTGCAATAGCTTTTAACGCGATAAATGTTTTTCCTGCAGCTGTAGGTAATATTAGTACACCACGGTGGCCAGCCTTGCTCCAGTTGTCAAATGCTTCATTTTGGTATTCACGCAGTTCCACATTGCATTTAAGCTGTTCCGTGGGCGGTAGATTAGTAACACTATCTTCATATGGAAGATTACTTTCCTGCAAATATTCAACTACATCTCTATAATGGTGTGATTTAATTCGGTAGCAACCCACCCGAGGATCCCACTTGCCATATGGCGTTCCAACATTGCCCTTCAAAAGCAAAGTACCCTTATCAAACCACAAACGAAGCATACATTAGATTGAAAATCAACAAAATTAAACTTACTTATCTAGAAAATGCTCTTTCTTTGAAGAACAAACCTAGATTTTTTTCTTTTTGATAGTCCCTGAATAGTTTTGTGAATGTTCACTGCAAATCTCTGGTTTCCATTCACATATGCCTTTGATTATTTCTTCCAAGTAATACTCAAGCTCATCATTGGTCAACTCACTAGAACAATCTACACTGTATACTAACTCACCTTTACAACGGTTAACTTTAATTTCAACCATCATCCCATCGTCATTCATTGTATTCCCTCTGCTTTCCATTTTCAAGCGTTTTGAATATAAACTTTCTACTAATCCGGTTATACGCTGTTTTTGAAAAATTAAATGTCCTTATTGTTTGATGAACAATTCTAAAGTATATTATTGTTTTTAGTCAACTATGGCTGCAATAATTAAATAGCTATAGTTTATTTACTAAACTTGTCAAACTTGAACCCAAAAATTTTACTTGTCGGCTATAACGGTGCAAACAACACAGGTGCAGAAGCGAAGCTTATTGCCATAATTAATGATGTGCGCTCAGTTTTCGGTCCACAAGTTCACATTACCGTTCCTTCTCTTAACATAGAAAATCTAAGGCGTTATCTCAAAGAAAGTGAATATCTGCATATAGCCCCTGTAAGGCCGTCAACATTTTTCATTGATGCATACAGGCTTGTTAAGAAAAACGATCTAATTATGATTGTTGAAGGCAGCTGTTATATGGATACATGGAGCCCAGCACTTCTTTGGTATTATCTACTTAACACCAAATACGCCTATGACATGAATAAGCTTTGCATAGGTTATTCGGTGGATGCTGGTAGTGCTTCACGTTTTAATCGCTGGTTAATTCGACGCGAAGCAAGTAAAACAAATCTAATATTAGCTCGTACTCAAGCAGCAGCAAACCGACTTAAAGATTGGGGTGTTAGTGCTCCGATTGAAGTTACGGCAGATAACGCGTTTGCATTCCAAACTAATCCGGGTGATGAAGGTCTGCTAGGTAGGGTTTGGCCTGAAGCCTCTAATGTTGTTGGCATAGCAGCTGAGAATATTTACTTATGGCCAGCAGTTATACAGCCTTGGGGACCAAAAAAATTCTGTTACCGATGGCCTTACTATTACAATCACTCCTCAGATAGCCTAAAGAAAGGCGAGTTGCTTGCTAATGTATTGGCAGTTCAGGCTGACGAAATTGTTGAGAAATATGACAAGCATGTCGCATTACTTGGTATGGAAGGTCTGGACACAACTTTTGTACATAAGGTTCACAATATGATGTCACATGCTGAACGCGCCCGGGTGTTCACTTCTGCAGAATATAACGCATCTCAGATGACCTGCTTGCTTCGCAGCTTAGACTTGTTAATAACTTCGCGTTACCATGCAGGTGTACTCTCTTTGGCAAAACCTGTTCCCCAGACAGCAATTGGACATGATTTACGAATCAAGGACCTCTACGCAGACTTAGGAATTGCTGAATTCTTTGTTGATCACGAAGATCCAAATCGATACAAAATTCTAAGTGACAACGTTGAACACCTGCTTTGTAATCCTGAAAAAGTAAAAGAAAAATTACGTTTAGGCTATGAACGATATCTGAAAAAGGAAAAACGTAATGCTACTTTGCTTAGAACATTCATCGAAAATCATAAACCTGAGTGGTTGCCATGAAAAATATAGTCCTATTAACTGGCGCTTCAGGATTTATCAGCACTCAAATAGCTCGTTATTTGCTCAAAGAAAATCCACAACTAAAAATCTTTGCATTAATACATGCCTCCTCTAAGGATGAGGCTACCTGCAAGTTATCAAGATGCTGGTGGGATTGGCCTGAACTTACTAGTGCAATAGGTTCTAGAGTTGAAGTTCTATGCGGGGATGTTTCTTTAACTAACTTAGGATTAGATGAAACTACCTATGTAGATGTTGAAAAACAGGTTACCCATATTATTCATGCTGCTGCTGACTGGCGTCTTATCTCTATAGAAGAACTTCAAAAAACTAACGTTACGGGAACTTCAAATATGCTAGAATTAGCCCGTAAAATCCATAAAGACCACGGATTGACACGTTTTTCCCATATTTCTACAGCATATGTAGCAGGCGCTAGAATGGGGTATGTTCCTGAAGATGCACTAACTGATGAGTATGGTTTTTTCACTGCTTACGAACGTAGTAAATATCAAGGCGAATGTTTAGTTCAGAAAGCAAAAAACGAGTTTCCTGTAAGCATTTTCAGGCCTTCAATGGTTGTTGGCGATTCACAGACAGGTGCCATAAAGACATTTAATACATTCTATTATCCTTTGAGACTATATTTAACGGGAAAAATACGCATTTTACCTGTTAGCCGATCACTGCGAATTAACATAGTTCCTGTAGATTATGTGGCAAAAGCAATTGTTAATCTAACTTTCAATATTCGTGCTGAGGGCCAGAATTTTCATCTTGTTGCACCTTATGAAGCGTTGCCTACAATAGGTGAACTCTTAGACTTTGTTAGAGAATGGGCAAAAAATCAGCTTAAAGTTGACTTAGCTAAGCCTATCTGTCTAAGCATGTCTACCTCTGCTGTGAAAAGTCTCTTTAAAATTCAAGGAATATTTGGAAATCAACGTACTTCAAATGCTCTTGAATCACTAGCACCGTATTTTAATGAAAATCGACAGCTACAACGTTCTAACTCAGATAAACTGTTAGGGTTTTATGAACTAAACTGGCAAGATTTTTTGCCTAAGCTTTTAGAGTATGCTATTTATCATAGTTTCTTTCATCGCTCAGAACGTACAGTCTATGAACAAGTGCTTTTTCGCTTGGAAAGCAAAAGCAGACCTATAATATATTATGATATCGTAAAAAAGAAGCTAATAAAACATACTGCAGATGAAGTAAAAAGAGATATCCTGACAACTGCAAGCGCACTACATGCCATGGGTATTGTAGCTGGAGACCGAGTTGCTTTAACAGGCTTAAACACTACTCGCTACTTGGTAGTGGATATTGCCATTGGATTATTAGGTGCAATCAGTGTACCATTATATTATACTACTCCACCAAGTGATATCGATCAAATTCTCAAGGCCAGCAACTCAAAAATGTTCCTAATCGGTATACCTAGCCTACTTGCAAGGACCAACGAGTTAACCACAGATATTCCTATAGTATCTTTTTGTCATGAAGAGCTTCCTCAAAAAATTGCTAAAAAAGTTATCTCTTGGAAAACTTTTCTTGATAAAAGTGCTAAATATCAAGCTACCATACAATCACCTGTAGGTTTTGGTGATATAGCAACATTACGCTATTCTTCAGGTACTACAGGAACCCCGAAAGGTGCAATATTTACTCATGCAAATTTGCGGTATATGGCCGAATCAACCGTGTCTATTACGTCCTGGCAACATAGAAACCAAAAATCCGTTTACCTATCTTTCCTCCCCATGGGGCATGTCGTTGAAGGAATATTAGCTACCTACTCTCCTTACTATTATCCAGCTCCTGTAAAAATTTACTTTCTAGAGGACTTTAAAAGTATCCAGCAAGCATTACCCAAAGTACGGCCAAGCTTGTTCTTTTCAGTTCCTAGAGTATACGAAAAAGTTTGGGAAGGGCTTTCTAAAAATTGGCTTGGCAAATTATACCATAAACAAAAGCCAGGTTTAGTTAAAACTATCATAGGTAAGATACTTCGACGAATAACGTTACGACGTGCAGGATTAAATAAGTGTGGACAGTTAATTGTAGGTTCAGCTAGCATTGATGAAAAGCTATTAGAGAACTTTCGTAATATCGGCGTTGAGATTTACAACGCTTACGGGTTAACTGAGGCGCCTTTAATTACCATTAATCGGCTTGGTGAAAACAAAATTGGTACTGTAGGTAAACCTATGCCAATGACACAAGTAAAAATTGATGAAGATGGTGAAATTCTCGTTAAAGGTCCACAAGTCACTGCTGGCTATTATGACGCTAATATCGAGCCTCCTTTCCGGGACGGTTGGCTTCTAACTGGCGATTTAGGAAGCTTTACTGCTGACGGTAGCTTGATTCTATTTGGACGACGAAAAGAATTCATCAAGACATCTTACGGAAAAGGGATATGCTCAGGAAAAATTGAAAGTATGCTACGTGAGATATCTAACGTTTCAGAAGCACTGTTGATAGGAGAATCAAGACCTTATTGTGTTGCATTGCTTTGGATTAATGCAAGCCACTTAGACCAGGAAACCACAAAAATAATTGATAGCGCTATCGTTGAAATGAATAACCGTTTGTCCAATCCTGAAAAAGTCAAACGGTGGGCTTTACTAGCAAATACATTGAGTATAGAAAATGGTGAATTGACACCGAACCTTAAACTTAAACGTAATATTTTGATGCAACGCTATACGCAAATCATCGAAGCTCTATATAACGGCAAAGAATTAACCAAAAATGTACACATTGGCAGAGCCTCTAAGGAAGAATAAATATGGGCATCCGTTTGATCCTACTGAATTGGTGGACACCTAAAAAAATACTAATTCAGGAAATAGATAACCTTTATAAACATACTACCTGTGCCCTAAAAGCTCTGTTAAATAATAAAGTACCTGCCTACAATCATAGTAGTATTATATTGAATGACTTGTCATCTGGAACTTTAGAGGAAAGACGTGCGGTTATGGCAAAGACTCATACAGCATTGGTGGAAGCTTTAGTTGCGGCTTTAGGACGTGAAGAAACAGTGCGTTTAGGCCGAGAAGCAATGTTTAAAGTAGGTGAACAGCTAGGCAATGAGGCACGAATACGTCTAGGTGTTAGTGATAACCCTAAAGATGTTGTTAGAGCAGCCAAAGTGCTTTATCGTGTATTAGGTATTAGCTTTATAGTTAAATGGGACAATAGACAAAAAGCAACCTTAGTTGTTAACAGATGTACTCTGGCAAAATATTATTCAGAGATAACTTGTTTAGTATTAAGTGCAGCCGATGAGGGTGTCGTAAAAGGGCTCAACCCAGATTTATGCCTCTCTTTTGAAGATAGGATAACAAACGGCTGTAGTAAATGC
>CAYSWL010000107.1:0-8531 GCA_964434745.1 uncultured Candidatus Bathyarchaeia archaeon
CGCTAACAAAAAATCGATCTTAGAATACAAGCACAAATATTTTCTAAAAATTAACAGGTAATTTAATTCTGTATAGTTGATTAATAGTTGATTTGTTGATAGGCTTTTGTTTATTTGGTGAAGTTGTTATTGTGCTATTTTTTATGAGTTTATTATTTGTTCTATTATTGTTTTGGTTTTTGTGATTTGTTCTATAGAGCATCTGCGGCTTAGTTCAATTGTTATAGGTCCATTGTAGTGGTATTTTACTAGTTTTTTTATAAACTCTACAAGGCAGGGTTCTTGTTCGGTGAAGTATCCGTGTCTTCGTCTGCTTAAGTGTATATTGCTAAGTTTTGTGTGGAATTTTTCTATTAAACTATCAGTTACGCCTGTGGCGAACGCGTGGCTAGTGTCAATTGTTATTCCCATATTTGGGTTGTTGGCTATATTTAGTATTTGTTCAAGTTCAGAGACGTTTTTGCCATATCCTCTATTAGCGTAAGAGAGGTTTTCTAATGAAAGTTTAACGCCAAGATGTTCTGTGTAAGGTACGACTTCTTGGAAGATTTGCTTTAAAAATTTTTTTCGAATTTCTTCTGGTAGTTTGCGTTGGACATTTGAATGAATTACCATTGTTGAGGCTTCTAATCGATGTGCAAATTCGGCAGACACTTTCAGATAGTAGACTGCTTTAGGTATTTCTATTGCATCACCAACATAATGTGTTGCTGAGTGAAGGGTTAAGCAGTTAAGTCCAATCTCGTTAAGCAGTTTCTTTGCCTCATATACTGTTTCTTCATGTTCACGCTTGACAGTTTTCATGTTGAATTCTACGTTTTCAAACCCGATCTGTTTGATTTGGGAAAGGTTTTGTTCTAGGGGAACTTTAGAAAATATGCCGTTTGAAAGGCTTAATTTCAATAGTGCTCACCTGATAGATTGTGTGCAAAATTGGTTATAAGTTGATTATTTTTGCTTCTCTTGCTTCAGTATCTAGTATTGCATATGTTGGTTTGCCAGTTAGGTAGCCGCAAAGTTCGCCAGGGTTAAGAATTATAGTCTTTTGGTTTTTACGGTATGCAAGTGCGTGTGAGTGCCCATGAACAACAGCGTCAAAGTATTCACTTGCAATTAATGCGTTTAGAAGTTCGGTTTCATCACCATGCAGTAAGGCAATTTTAAAGCCATCTACAGTTACTTGGGCAAAGCGGCCATGAACTTCACAGTTACCGCTTTCCATAAATCGTTGACGTAAAAACGCGTGGTCACCATCATTATTTCCGAAAACACCAACAAGACGACAATTCAACAATTTAAATTTAGGAATTACAAAAGGCGAAACATAATCACCTGCATGAAGCACTAATTCAACCTTTGCCTCATTAAACAATTCAACTACTTTCTCAACATTAGCTAAATTATCATGAGTATCTGAAATCACACCAATAAGCAAAACCTTATCACCTAACAGATTCCTCTCATCGAACCAGAAAAGCATTTCCTAAAAACAATAACCCGCCTCAGCAAATAAAATACACCTCAAATCATTCACAATATTAGAAAAATAGAAAAGCAGAAATCAAAGTAAAGAAAATTTTTTACAATAAAATGTGAAGACTATTTAGCCTGCGTATAATGAGTAAATGTTAAAGGTTAAATGGTAATTAGAATGGTAAAAGTGCAAACCGTTTTTAAGGATAAATGTGTTTTGTTTTGGAGAGATAACGCATATGCCAGTTAAAGCTGTACTGTTTGACATGTTCGATACACTTATGATGATTGAAAAAGATCATGCATTTTATAATCCAGCTGTGAAAAGCATGCATCAGTACGTTGTTAAAAGCGGAGTGCCAGTAACGTTTGCTGAGTTTCGTGAAGCATACATTAAGGCGCGAGATTTGATTTATGAAGAGGCAGACGCTAAGTTAACTGAACCACACTTTAATGTTCGTGTTCAAAATGCTTTACATAATTTAGGTTTTGTTGAAGAAGCAAAATCAGCTATAGTTCAAGGTGCTACTGCAGCTTTTTGTGGCCAGTTTATGAACTATGTTCGCATTGATGCTAACGCTGCACCTATACTTCAACAGTTACATAGCAATTACTCGTTAGGGTTAGTGTCAAACTTTGCTATACCAGAATGCGTTGAACAGTTACTTTCAAGAGAACAAATCGATAACTTTTTTGACGTGATTATTGTCTCTGGAGCAGTAAATAGACGTAAACCAAATCCAGACATATTCACACATGCACTTGAAAAAATGCAAATTAAAGCCTCAGAAACTGCTTTTGTCGGTGACACTGTAGATGCAGACATTAAAGGACCAAAAGAAGTCGGCATGAAAACTATCTATATTGACCGCAGACCGCAAAAAGACTTAGAAATATACCAACCAGACTTTACAATAAAAAGCCTAATTGAACTACCAGACGTACTAAAAAAATGCTAATAGGCAAAAAGTATGGTTATAAAAAATAAAAGCGCTGAACCAAATCAGAGCAGTAAAATTAACAGGTTACCATGCGGCTGCGCATACCAAGATAAAGGCTGGATACTTTTACGCATCAACGAATGTGAATACCATAAACGAAAACGCACCACTAAAAGACCCTATAGACCCAAAGCAGAATGCGTTAGACCATAAATCAACAACAAAAATAATCAGCCAAACACACATACAAACATTATAAACCATAAAAATGCAGCTAAATATTCAACATTAATAAATCAAGACCATTTCAAACTACACCCTTCTATTCTCGCAGATAAACATGAAAATTAAATAGAAATTGCGCTTGAAGAAATTTAGATTAAGAAAAAATCAACTTAAATATTAGACAATCCAATGTGAAAAATTTTTTAAATACAACATTTTGAGTTAGGTTGCTTGTTGGAAACATTTTTTAGCCGTACTATACAATTTCTAGTATAATAGCAAAATCTGTATTTTAGCGGTGAAGTGATAGTTTATGCCAAAAAGTAAGAAGGAGAAAATTGAGGGTCTTGAACATCACAAGCAAATGATGAGAGAAAAAGAACAAAAACGTAAAGAAAAAAAACAAGCTTTAATGAAAGTTGCATCAAAAAGATAAACAACTAACTAACCACAACGCCAAAAAAGATGGCTAGCAAGAATTAATACCAGTTTAAATTAAATTAAATTAAATTAAATTAAATTAAGTAAAGTAAAGTAAAGTAAAGTAAGTTATTTGTGGCATTGGATGTAGTATTCGCAGCTTTTGCATTTGGCAAAATTTGTTGTAGCTATAGAGGTTCGTTTCTTTTCCCAGAATTCAAGTGCCCAATCTACGTTTTTCTTTGCACTTGCCTGCTCATATTTATGCATGTATATAGTCGCGTTTGTTAGTGGGATTATTGCTTCTTTATATCCGTGTTCTTTGATAGCTTGAGTTACCTGATCTTTAAGTTGTGGATCTGAACGTGCTAGTGGATTAGCAACTACAATTACGTAGAATAGATTGCTTGTATAGAATCCCATTTTTTCTAGTAATAATCCATAGGTGCGTGCTTGAACATGATAACTAGGATAAGTTGTTGAACGACGACTAAACTTGTATTCAAAAATTAGTTTAGGAATACCTTTGTGAAATAGTACTGAGTCAGGTTTGCCGCAAAGAATTACCTTGCCATATTTGCCAAGCAGTAGCATCTCTAAGGCAAAAATTGGTTTCTTACCAAATATCTTCTTGAAAAGTTCTTCTTGTTCAACTTCGGTTGAGCCTTCAAGTAATTCTTCATGACCTTCAGTTCCCTGCAGCATTGCTTCAGTTTCAACCTTCCCATGCAAATATTGTAACTCAATTTTCTTTTCACAAAAATATTGACCAGCAATATCACTTGCAATCACTATAGAACGATTAAAACGAAGCTCACCTGACCCTTTACTTTTAGCAATAGAATGGGCTATCTCTTCAAAACGTTCCAAACAAATCTTATAATTGCTCATAATCAATCAGCAAATATTTGCTTAACTATTAGTTGAAGATGAAAAGTTCAATATATCATTGGCGGCTAAAAAAATTAGAAAAAGACACTTAAATGCATACAATATACAAGTTAGATAGCTTAACAGTTTGTGGGTAGGATGTAAAAGTTTTTGTGTGGATTTTTTGAAGAAAATAGAAGAAATTGTTTTATTAAATGAAAGAGGAATTGGGTGTTTATTCAGGTTGGGGTGCTATGCATTCAGCTTTTTTAAGTAGCATATCCCAGCGTTCGTCAGTTTTGCGTTGGATTTCGTCGATTACTGCGTTACTTTTTTGTTTGAAGAGGTGTCTAAATCGTCCTTGTCCTTGAAGGTATTCTGTGACTGGTTTTTTCTTTGCTGGGTTTGTTTGTATGACTTTGCTTGGAGCTGATAATTTGTATTTACCGTTTTCTACTTCGTATAATGGGAATATACAAGATTCAACGGCTAGCTTTGCGTATTCGATAGATTTTGCAGGGTCACATCTCCATCCTCTTGGACATGGTGCAAATATATGCACAAATGCAGGTCCTTCTACTTCAAGACCTTTACGGACTTTTACTAGTAGGTCTTTCCAGTAGTATGGTGAGGCTGTTGCAACGTATTCTATGCCGTGGGCTACTACAATATCGGTTATTGGTTTTTTATGTTCAATTTTTCCAGGTATTGCTGAACCTGCAGGGGTGGTTGTTGTTGCTGCACCGATAGGAGTTCCGCCGCTGCGCTGTATGCCAGTGTTCATGTAGCCTTCGTTGTCATAGAGGACAAATAGGAAATCGTGACCACGTTCAAGTGCACCTGAAAGTGCTTGGAAGCCAATATCGTAGGTGCCGCCATCTCCAGCAAAGGCAATTACGTCAACGTGTTCTTGTTTTAGTTTGCCTTTCTTTTTTAATATTTTTAAGGCTGCTTCAATTCCTGAAGCGTTTGCAGCTGCAGTCTCAAAAGCAGTGTGTAGCCAAGGGGTGCTCCATGAAGTGTAGGGGTAAATTGATGAGACTACTTCCATACAGCCAGTAGCTTCAGTTACTATGGTTGGTCCGCGGGTTGCTTTCATGACCATTCTAAGTACGGTTGCAGGTGCGCATCCTGCGCATGCTTTGTGTCCTGAGAGGAAGAGGTCTGGTTTTGAGGATATGTCGCGTATGGTAAATTTCCATTCTTGATTTGTCACTTCTTTGTCCTCCACGTTATTCTCTTAATCCTATATAGTTGACTAATTTCTCAACACGCGCAGCTCGTTGGATACGGTTGAGTTCGGAGAAAACTTTTCGGAACTCCATAGGACTTGTATCTCGTCCACCTAAGCCATAAATGTAGTTTACTACCAAAGGTCTGACTTTTAAGTCGAAAAGCGCATGTCGAATTTCTTGAAATACTGCGCCGCCAACACCGCCAAAACTCATGCTCTTATCTAGTACTGCAACTGCTTTCAAATTCTTTAGTGCGTTACGAACTTCTTCAGCTGGGAAAGGCCTAAAGGTTCTTAATCTTAGAAGACCTACTTTTGCGCCTTCAGCTCTAAGTTCATCTACAACTGATTTCATAGTACCAGCTGCAGAGCCAACTATTACTACGCCAACCTCTGCATCATCAAGATTGTATTTTTCAATTAAAGCATTGCCATAGCTTCTGCCGCTAATTTTCGCGTATTCATCGTGAACTTGTTGGATTACACTTAAGGCGTTTTTCATTGCTTCTTCTTGTTGACGTTTGAATTCGAAATAGTAGTTTGGCATAGCTACAGATCCGATTGTCATCGGGTTGTCGGGGTCAAGTTTAAACGGAACAGTCTTACCTTCGTGGTTGACTACTGTTGGAAAAGCGCGTTCGCCAGTAAACTGTTTAACAATCTCATCTGAAAGAGCATTAACGTTTTCTAAAGTGTGACTTACGATAAATCCGTCTAAGCCAACTATTACGGGTAATTGTACTTTGAGGTCTTCAGCTATGCGGAATGCTTGAATTATTGAGTCATAAGCTTCTTGGGCGTTTTCTACATAGATTTGTATCCAGCCAGTATCTCTTTGAGCCATACTGTCAGATTGATCACCGTTAATGTTAAGAGGAGCAGATAACGCGCGGTTAGCTATTGCCATTACTACAGGTAGACGTAAACCTGATGTTACTGCTAGCATTTCATGCATTAGTGCTAGTCCTGCTGAAGCGCTTGCGGTAAATGTTCGAGCACCTGTAGCAGAAGCACTAAGACATGCGGCTAGTGCGCTGTGTTCAGATTCTGTGCATACAAATTCTGTTTCTACTTCCCCGTTGGCTACGTACTCGCCGAAGCGTTCAACAATAATTGTCTGAGGAGTAATCGGGTAAGCGGCTACTACGTCTACATCTGACTGTTTTACAGCAAAAGCAACTGCTTCATCGCCGTTTAAAGCCAGAGAAGTTTGTTTAGATTTACCGTTTTCCATGTTATTTTTCTCCATGGTCAATTTTCATAGTTATTGCTTTTGTTGGGCATTCTTTAGCGCATATTCCACAGCCTTTGCAAAAGCTATAATCGAACTCGATTTTTCCAAGCTCTGGACGCCATCGAATAGCACCATCAGGACAGTACAACTCACATAACAGACAAGTAGTACATTTTTCTAGATCACGCACAGGTGTAAATGTTTTCCAATCACCGGTTAAAAATCCGATGCTAGATTTTGAGCAAACAGCACCTACGTTAACTTCTTTCCAGTTTTTCTCTTTACTACTCATTGGTATCGTCCTCCGATAGTGCCTGATCATAGGCTTGTTGGATTACTGCAAAGTTTTTCTCTGCAAGCTCCTCATTAAAGCGCTGTCGAATAGTTTTCTCTAATCCTTCAAGAGTAACTATGTCAACTGCTTTTGCCACAGCGCCTAAAAGTGCAGTGTTAGTTATTGGTGAACCTAGAATTTTAAGTGCAATTTCGGTTGCGGGCACTGTCCAGACTTTTCCAACACTTATGTTAAGTTCTTTTTTAATCACAGATGGTTTTTCAGTTGAATTAATTATAATAATATCATCAGGCTGATTAATTCCGGCAGTAACTGGAACAGTTTTCATAAGTGTATTATCTAGAACGATGACCACGTTTGGGTCGTATACTGCACAGTGAATTCGTATTGGCTCAGGACTAATGCGAGTGAATGCACACATCGGAGCACCCATCCGTTCGGGGCCAAACTCAGGAAATGACTGGATAAATTTTCCTTCAGAAATGGCGGTCCTTGCCAATAGTTCGCTTGCTGTCCAGGCGCCTTGTCCGCCTCTACCGTGCCATCTAAATTCCAACATTTTCTTCAATAATACCCTACTCCCCAATAACATTTCTTAATGAATTGGTCCCTTGATATAGCTTCTTGTGCATAATCCATAATTTTTAATGATAATATGCAAAGTTGTGGCTTTCATAGGGATATGCCAACCATGACTTTTAGTTACAAAACAGTATTGACCCATATAAGTATTGCAGACTTGTTTTAAACAAAGCTTACATAAACATCAATGACCACAAAATTATAAAGCAACTTGACTTCATAGAGAGATAAATGCAATCCTAAGTTAAAGAGAAAGGGGAAAGCAAAACATGACTAAAGTTCTATTGACCAGCGACAGGACTTTAATGAGTAATTATCACCGCAACGAATTTGTAGGCTTTGGTACATGTGCGCCACCGAATTTTATACCCGAATGGCTCTATAGTTACATGTTCTTTCCACATATAAAAACAATAAGGGGCACACCAAAAGAAGCCCCATACGGACTGCGCAAAATCGAAGCACAACTATGCAAAGAAGGCTTTGATACAACAACAATAAGCCCAAACTATCTAAAACGGGTTCTACCCCAAGTAAACCTATTATGCATCTATACGATGGATCCATTCGGCTTAGGTCCAGCCTCAACAACATTATCAGCACTATTTAAAAAAGAGCCATATTTAGCAAAAAACTTCAAAAGGTTACTCAACCGACCAGACATAAAAGAAGCAAAAAAACATGGACTAAAAATTATAGTCGGCGGTCCAGGAGCATGGCAATTCCAATATCGCCAAGATTTTGTAAATCATAACTGCATTGACTGCGTAGTTGAAGGGGAAGCTGAAAAAGCCATAGGAAAACTGGTAACAATGGCTCTAAACGGGGAGACATTACCAAAATTCTACACCATACCAACCAAAGAAATACCTAAACTTGACGATATACCAAATATTACTGCACCATCAGTTAACGGCCTAGTTGAAATTGGACGAGGCTGTTGTAGAGGATGCGAATTTTGCACTGTAACAATGCGACCGCTACGATGGTATTCAATAGAAAAGATACTACAAGAAATAGATGTTAACATCAAATTAGGTAATAACAGAGAATGCGTACTTCACGGCGAAGACGTCATGCTATATGGAAGCAACAACGTCACACCAAACGATCAAAAACTCCTCCAACTCCACCAAGAAGTAATGAAAAAAGTTGACTCAATCGCTTGGAGCCACTGCTCCTTAGCCGCTGTCGCATCTAAACCTAAACTTTTTGCCCAGCTTAGCGAAATAATTCGGGCTAAACAGCAATGGTGGG
>CAYSWL010000108.1:0-8177 GCA_964434745.1 uncultured Candidatus Bathyarchaeia archaeon
ACATGTTCACCATTTGGGATAGAACTTTAAAAAATAGATTTTGAGTTAGCAAAAGTTTACTTTTATTTATGGAGGAACCGTTTTTGGTTATTATTTCAAGGGAATTGTTGATTTTAAGGTGTTAACGTTTTAAGAGTTACAGTCTTTTCTTTAGCTAATTGCTTTGAGGCTGTATTTATTTAGAATTTGAAAGTTATACTACTAACTCACCCGGCTAGATATTGATAATTATTGTCTTATTGATTTTTTAGAAATACTTTAGTTAATAAAGTAAAGAGTAAATTAAGTGAAAAATTGTAACTATATTTTAATAAATAGTAAATGATTTACAAGCCTCGAAATAGTAAATCCTGTAAAGGACGATGAAAGGCGTAAAAATTATTTATCAGAGTAAGCAACAAAAGGTACATTGAGTAAAAAATATTTTAGTGAGTTGCCATTTTTAGTTTAACAATTACTGTAATTGTTATAATTATTGCAGATGCTATAACAATTATAGCTGATATTATAATTGGCAACGGTTCATTTTTGAAAGAAGTAGAGTTATTTCCTAATTCAACTTGTATCTGATGACTGCTATGTTTGTATTGAAATGTTATAATCGATGACTCAGCTTGGTTTTTGATAGAATATGGAATTGGTGTGTTGTCAAGATATATAGTAACTCCGGATGTGTCATTAATTATCGATTTAGGTATTGTAACTTCAATGTAGCCTTTTGTTCCAGATTGTCCTGAAACACTAAAGATAAGTGTTCTGTTTGAAGAGTTGAATGTTAATTCAGATAGAGTTGAGTTTGAAGTTACAGAGAACACATTTTGTTCTTGAAAAGTAGTTATTGCAAAGTTAACAATTGTAGTTGTAGTAGCATAAGTTGAGTTTCCTGTCCAAGTTGCCTTGATTAGGTTGTTACCTGTAACTGAAGGCAGCCATACAGCTGAAAAACATCCTTTATTATTGGTGGTTACTTGAGTGAGATCAATCCAAGAAGTCCCACCGTTGACACTGTATAAAAGTTGAATTGGTATGTTTGCCAAAACTGCATCATTATCAGTTAAGCTTCCGGTTATTTCGACTCTGAAATTTGAATAGGAAGGAATACTACGACAGGATAAATTAAGATTGGCAGTAAAGGTCGTATTTGAGGGTTGATCAGATGCATTTTGAATTTTCCAACATAAGTAATTAGAAGAGTAATAATTACTAGGGCGATATTCTAATACTTTATAGATATTATTAGAGCCTACGATGAATTGATAATTTTTTACAAATACATTGCCTGGATACATACTAATGAACATCCCACGCTGGTGTTCATGTATAGTCCCGTTTAGCGTGCGTATTAAAAAGGTTCCTTCAGTTGAAACCAAATCCCAGCTTTCATTCTGCAAAGTATAATTAATTAGATACTTGTAGCTGCCATTTTGTTCTAAAATTTGGATATTAGATACTGTTACTGTAAGTCCATCTGGTGCTAAATAGGGTACTCCAACTTCACACCAAGTTATAAGTTCAGATGGCAGTGTTGAAGTTGGTTTTGGAGTTAATGTAGAGGTAGGTTGAGGTGTTGGAGTTGCTGAGGGCATAGTAGTTGGAGCAGATGCTTGCACGGTTAAAGTTGTAAATGCACTACTAGGCAAGAAAGTGTCATTTTCATATTCACAATTTATTGATGATCCGGCAGAAGTGTTTTTTTGGATTGTTTGACCGGGAAAAATGAATTGTAGGGTATAATGTCCTGTTTGGGTTGGGCAGTACTGTATGGTAGCATGTCCAGAATTATCTGAAGGATAAGGCCCAAGAGTCTCGATCGTTCCATCAGGTTTTGTGATTTTAACTATAAAAGGTGACCAACAATTTTCAGAATCTGAGACATTTGGTGGAGCTCTATCAAGCCATACGGTAATGTTCACTGTTTGAAATAGCCATGATGGATTAGGTGAAACAGAAATAAAGGCACTAGTTTCTAAAGTCAATGGAGGAGAATGTGCGTCTGTTTCAGGAATTGTTACAAATAGAGTACTAAATATGAAAAGGAATAAAAAGACAATAATTAGGAAATTTATTTTTTTATGTAAAGTTATTTGCTCAAACGTATGTCTCACCTCAACTATAGGTACCTTATGACCAGATATCATCAAAGGTTTGGCGTATCTTTGAATATTAATTTAAGTTAGATGCTGTTTTATCACTTTTTGTATTAAATTTTCGTGTAAAGATTTTTTGACTAAAAATTCAGCGAAAGAATGAAACCGCAAGCGATATAAACGCTTTTTCTGCAGTTACTAAGATGCAGCGTTTAATGTTGGGCTCTATGTGGTTGAAAGTTTCATAGTAATGCTGGTTGCTCTAAGTGTCTTAATTTTAGGCATATTACTAGATGTCATTGTCGGCGATCCGTCACCAAACAGTCCTTACGCAGTTTACTATAAAATACATCCAACTGTTTTGATGGGCAACTTTATCAAGGCATTAGAGCAGCGTCTCAAGAATTCAGATCCCCAACGAGAAAAACTCAATGGAGTTGTTTTGGGCATAACTACAGTATTAACATTTAGTGTGCCAGTGTTTTTTGGATTATGGATAGTTTACACATTCGTTGGAGCATTTAATATTTGGTTAAGTTTGGCAATCTATGCTATAGTTGCAGTTGTTCTTGTGAAGTTTAGTGTGTGCATTAAGCTTGAAACTGATTGGGCAAAAGCTGCTGCTAAAGCTATAGACAAAAATGATCTTGTTGAAGCTCGAAAATATGCACACTTTTCACGCCGAGACTCATCACATCTTAATGGGTCTCAAATAGCATCTTCAGTCATTGAATCTATGGCTGAAAATATTATTGACTTCAAAGTATCGCCAATAATATTCTTTTCATTTTTTGGCGCTACTGGGTCAATGGCTTTTCGTGCAGTCAACACACTTGATGGCATGGTAGGCTTTAAAGATAAAGAACATATTAACATAGGCTGGTTTAGCGCAAATCTAGATCATATAGTCAATTTTATACCTAGTCGCCTTACAGGAATACTCATAATAGTATCTGCCTTTTTCTTAGGCGAGGATTATAAAAATGCGTGGCGTATAGCTAAGCGGGATCATTCTAAAACTCAAAGCCGTAATCATGGATGGCCTATGGCCGCCATGGCAGGTGCTCTAAGAGTAGAATTCGAGAAACCAGGTAAATATATTCTTGGTGATGCTACAGACCCACTTGATGCTGACAAAATTCTTCGAGCACTAAAAATTCGCAATGGAACTATTGTGTTATGCATACTTCTTTTCTTACCAGTTCTTCTATTAATTCGACTGTTTATCTTCCCGTTATGATCTGGTGTCTGTTATAGGTGAATATACAAAATACTTTAATGATTGTGCTTAGCCTTATGTGCTCAGAGATGCGCGCCATAATGACACGAATGGCTTCCTATCGAAAGAAAATATTTCCAAATTACTTTTTTAGCATCAAGTTTGGAGACTACTAAAGATGCGAGTTTGCCTTATTAATCCACCGCGTATTCAACCTAAGCTTTGGGGAAAGCCAGCTGCTTTTCAACCTTTAGATATTGCTTACGTTGCTGCTTTTCTTGAAAAAGATCATTATGTAAAAATTATTGACTGCCCTACTGAAGGATGGAGAAATCTGCAAGAAATTGACGGCGTCAAATACCGCCTTGGCTTGACCAAGGAGGAAATTGCAGAACAAATAAGGCAGTATAGGCCTGATCTTGTTATAATTACTGTGCCATTTAGCGGGTGGTGGCGTACCGCATTTGAGGCGGCATCAGCAGTAAAAAGTGTAGATGAAGACATAAAAACAGCCCTTATAGGACTTCATCCTTCAGCTAAACCCCTTGATAGTCTTGCTCACCCAAATATTGACTTCGCAATTATAGGTGAGCCTGAAGAAACAGTTGCAGAGTTATCCAAAGTACTTGAAAATAAAGGGTTTGATGTTGAAGCCTTAAAGAAAGTCAAAGGTATCGGCTTTTCTGACAATGGAGAAGTTATTATTACGCCTAGACGGCCAGTCATTATGGAATTAGATGCATTACCTTTTCCTGCGCGACATTTGCTGCCGATGAAAGAGTTATTTGAAGCAGTTAAACAAACGCCTATACGCGGAGAAATACGTAAACCATGTGCTCGAGTCTTAACTAGCCGGGGCTGCCCAAATAACTGTATTTTCTGTAGTAATCATCTTGTGATGGGAAAAAAATGGCGTGGTCGAAGCCCTAAAAATGTAGCTGACGAACTAGAACAAATTGTCAATACATATGGTGTTAAACAGGTTGACTTTGAGGATGATAATTTAACGTTTGATAAGAAAAGAATGGAAGCTATATGTGATGAAATTGTACAACGTAATTTAGATATTGAATGGTATACGCCAAATGGAGTTCGTGCCGACTGTCTAGATGCAAGTTTGCTTTCTAAAATGCGAAAATCAGGATGCCAAAGAATAATGGTTGCACCTGAATCAGGGGTTCAAAGAGTAGTTAACCAGATAATTAAGAAAAATCAGGATCTTAAGAAAGTTGAAGATGCTATAGTAAATGCACGAAAAGTGGGTATTAAAGTTAGCTGCTTTTTTATTATTGGATTTATAGGTGAAACTAAAGAAGACATCCAAGCCACTATTGACTATGCATACATGCTGCGTCATCTAGGCGCCGACCGGTTCTACTTTAGCTATGCTACGCCATTAATTGGAACAGAACTGTACTCCCAAGCTGAAAGCAGCGGCTATTTGAGTCCCCAATTTAGTGATGAAGCATTATCTTGGGCACAGCCTCTAATAGAAACGCCACAATTTACAGCTAAAGACCTTCAAGAACTATGTGCCAAGGCCACTTTAGTGAATCCAACATTAAATCGTGATCGCTTTGCACGAGCCATACGCAACCCTAAACGGGCACTTAACGTACTAATTGGTCGCACTAAGATGGTTGTTAAACAAAAACAGCATGAAAAAGAACAACAGCAATAGGAGTATGGATAATTATTTGAAGGTTTTATCCACTTCTTTTAACAGCTTAATAATCGGCAGATAGTAGGGACATTTAGGTTCACATATACCACAGCATGTACATTTAGATGCATTAATATCTAATCCATTATAGAGTTTTTTTGCCCACTGTTTAAGATCGTAGATTTCTGCAAAAGAGTGAAATCTTAAAACTGCAGATATATCTATGCCCACAGGACACGGTAAGCACATTCCGCAGTCACGACAGTATAATTTTCCGTCTAATTGTACTTGAAAACGGTTCTGTTCTTCACTGGTCAATTCAGCATAGTGGTTTCCCGCTTCAGCTGCTACTTGAACTTCGTGAACTGATTTAACGCCTGGAATTACTACTGAAATTTCCTGAGCTAAAGTATATCGTAATGCACTACTAGCCATTGAATCTATATCGTTACCCAATAATGCTTTAAGTTCAGGTTCATCGCTAAGCAGTGAAAGTGATGGATTATAGAAGCATGTAACAAGTTTGCTTGTTTTTGCTGAGAATGGCTTCATGGCAACTACACCTACGTCGTGGGCTTTTGCAGAAGGTAATAGGTCTTCAAGTGCCTGTCTAGTCACCACATTAATTGGTACCAGTACGGTATCAAATTCGCCTGTTTCAATTGCCTTTTGTAGTACACGTGGCTTGTGACTTGTGATACCTATATAGTCGACTAAGCCTTCATGGCGGGCTTGTTTACATGTTTGAAGTGCGCCGTCTTCGCTAATAGCTTTTTGAAGCATTACTTCATCATCAATTCCATGCAGCTGAATAATATCAACTCGATCAGTTTGCAGCAGTCGTAAGCTTTCTTTAAGATCGTTAAGTGATTCACGTTTGGTTCTAGAACCTGTTTTTGTAGCGAGAATACATTTGTCGCGGACGTCTTTGAGAGCATACCCGATTTTAGCTTCACTATCACCATCCCATCTAGCTGTGTCGTAGTAAGTTATTCCGTTTTCGAATGCTGCTTTAACTACGTTTAGTGCTTCATCAGTAGTAAGTTGTGCTATCCAAGTACCGCCGAATCCAATTTGAGAGACTTCAAGGCCAGTTCTGCCTAGCCTTCGTTTTATCATATACTTGCCTACTGTGGAGTTGTTCTATGAGAAATTAGGCGAATCCCAGTTTTTGCAACGCCTATTGGGTCACGTCGCATCCGCCACATAACACGTTTAGGGGTAGTATTGAATGATCTGTGAAAGCGCCTTTGGATGTCCATAAGTTTTTTGAAGTCGAATTCATCTGTTTTTGCTGCTAGCAAGAACTCGTCGAGTTTTTCGTAGTTACCAGTTTTTAGCATTTCTTCATATAGCAGGCTATCAGGATAAGCGATAAAGGTGTTGAATTGACATAGGTCTGGATTGAGTTTTTTAGCGAAGTTTAGCGTCTGTTCCATATCGGCTATGGTTTCCCCAGGCACACCTAGAATGAAGGAAGCGGCAACTTTGATTTGTTCTTGTTTACATAGTTTTACTGCATTCTCGGTTTGTTCCATTGTGATGTTCTTGTTAATTCGCTTTAGAATTTGTGGAGATCCTGATTCGATACCGAACCATATAGTTTTGCATCCGGCTTCACGCATCTTGGCAAGGACTTCACGGTTTACCATATCGGCTCTGGTGTCACATATCCATTGCAGATCTAGTTTTTCTTGTTTCATAAGTTCGCATAATTCTATGGTTTCTTTTTTGCGTATAGTAAAATTATCGTTAATGAAGTAGATACCTTTCGAGCCATATTTATCAATCATGAATTTTACTTCTTCGACAACACGTTGTGGACTAAAGAATCTACATGTTGGACCCCACATCTTTTTTGTTTCACAAAATGCACAATTGAAGGGGCATCCGCGAATTATGCTCATTATATCTACGGGTTCTACATCTAGAAATTCCATTTTACGATCATACAGATTTAGATCAAACAGGTGCCTAGCTGGGTATGGTATCTCGTCAAGGTTCATTATAAGACTATGTGGGTTTTTTATGATTTGGCCATTTTTTCGATATCCTACGCCTGGTACCTTCGCGATTGGTTTAACCTTTTCGCCTTTAGTAATATGTATGGCTAGTTCTGTCATGGCACGTTCACCTTCGCCCATGACGACGTAGTCAATTTCTGGGTGTTGAAGCATGCTGTCAGGAACATAACTTGGATGCCAACCACCTACGACAACTTTGCACTGTGGAAAGACTTCTTTGATGGCCTTAGCGGTTTCAACACATTTGTGATACGTTGCAGAGCCACAGGTTATGCCAACGATTTGTGGAGCTATGGTTCTAATGTAGACTTTGACCTCTTCAATGGGTTTCTTTTGCAGGTAATTATCTAAAATATGCACTTCAAATCCGGCGTTTTCTAATGCTCCCGCTACGAATGCCAAACCTAAAGGCAAGAATTTTCTACCTAAATACCAAGGACCATTTTCTGGTGGTGCAGTAGTCATCAATAAAATAGAATCCAAACAGCATCTTCCTCTTTGAATAGCATCTCTATTAATCATGAGATACCGATATTTCAGGATAGGCAAAATATAAACATGTATCCTGGTATGCTTTTTTATTAGACTTTATGATAATTTCTATTTTAACATTTAATGTTCATACTATATGTTTGCATAAAGGTACATTGGTATCCATAGTATCAAAATTGGTTTGTTGAAATAGGTTATTTTTTATAGTTAGTGTTTTTTGCTATGTGTATTATGTTTTATGAAAAATCATCTAAACTATTATGTGATGTTTTAGAGATTTACTTTTTTATTTTTCAGTGTTGAATTGAGTTAAATGATCGAATAAATTTTAGAGTTTTTTGGAAACTTTGGGGATTTAAGTTTTTAAAAATAATTTGTATACATGGTCAATAAGCAGTATCAATTAAAAATTTTTTACTATAATGAAAATGGGATGAACATGATATGTTGATAGGAGGGTTTGCTGGGGCAATGGCAGGCGAACATTCTAGGAGAGAGAAATGAAAAACCCTATGCTGCTACCACGTTAGGATTTTATCCGCCAAAGCCCTCTCAGCCCACAATTACTCTCAAACTTTTTCCCATCAAAAAAGGAAAAGGGAAGGAAATTATCTTGTTTTTACTGTCTTATGCTCGCTTGCGAAGTACTAGTGCTGCGACGATAACTGCAATAACGATAACTGCTGCTGCGG
>CAYSWL010000109.1:0-8133 GCA_964434745.1 uncultured Candidatus Bathyarchaeia archaeon
CCGCCAATTCAAAACGATACGCGTATTAAACCTGAACCGGTAAAAAGAGAAATGATTATGCCTACGCTTCCTTACGGGGCTAGCTTTTATGATACAAGTGAGTACATGATGGGCAGCGTCTCTGTTGGCATAATTTTTCCAGAAAGTACAGGTCAAATAGACCCAAATCAAGAAAACTGGCAGATATCCCAGATTTCTTCAGTTAATAGTGAAATTACAGCAGGCCTAAATTGGTGGGCAACAAAATCCCAAGCAGCGCACTTAAGCTTCACATACCATACTATAGTGGTACCCACAAGTTATGAACCTATAAACAGAGCTTCATGGAATGAAGAAGGTCTTTGGATAAGTGATGTAATGCAAAACCAAGGCTACTTTGGTGGCGATTATTTTGAGCAGGTATACTCATATCTAAATTATATTCGTAATATAGATGAAACCGATTGGGCTGTAGCAATATTTGTTATCAACAGTAATGTTGATGCTGACGGGAAATTTCCAGACGGTTATTTTGGATATGCTTACTTTGGTGGACCATTTATTGTAATGACTTATGATAACGATGGATATGGCATAGCTAGTATGGATGCGGTAGTAGCGCATGAATTTGGACACATTTTCTATGCAGCAGATGAATATTATACACCTGGATATAATAATCCTGGCCTTCCAACCGAGAAGTATGGCTATTTAGCTGTTGAGAATCAAAATCTTCAAGGTAGCGGCTCAAGTAATGTAGGTTGTATAATGAGAGGCGGAACTCTTCCTTACCAGTTAGGACAAATTTGTTTCTATACACAGGGACATATAGGCTGGAGAGATTCAAATAATAACGGAATTTTTGATATTATAGATTTTCCAAATACTAATACACTTTTTACTTCATTATCTGAAATAAGTAATGACCAAACGCCTACCTTTTTTGGCACAATCTCCTGTACAGCTTGTTATCCAAATAGCAATCCTCTTGGTTGGCGTCATGACATTACAATCAATAAAATTACTACAATCAAGTATCGTATCTATCCCTATCCTTCACCTTTCCCAATTTATTCTGATAACGTAGCCATAACAGAAAATCAATTAGATTCTCAAGTTCTAAGTTATGAGTTCACAACTCCAGCTTTGAATTCTGGAGTATATCTGTTTGAAGTTTACTCCGAAAACCTTGCCGGTCAAAATATATTTGGCCCATCTATTATGCTTACAATCGATATTTTACCTCCAAATTCACCTACACTTATTTCACCATCAAACAGAGCAAGCCTACCCAGTAACAAGGTTACTTTTAATTGGGCATCTTCAGATACAGACATAATCGAGTACATATTTGAACTTGACACTTCTAGCAGTTTTAATTCAGCAAACAAAATACGTTATTTCATATCAGAAACAAGTCATATGGTTACTTTGCCTTCACAAAATGGTGTATGGTATTGGCGTGTATGTGCAAAAGATGCTGCCCAAAATTTAGGTAACTATTCACAGGTTTGGACTTTTACGGTAAATAACACAATACAGTCTTTTGACATGGCATTAAGTACAGATAAAGATAGATATGTAAAATGGTCTTACGTATCCATAAACGTGGGAATTACTGATAGAACAAGTAAAATATCTTTGCAAGGCGTCGCAGTCAACGTTACAATTTATGATACTCACAATCGTATAGCATTCACTGCCACAGGAATAACTAATCAAGACGGTATCGCAAAATTTACCTATAAACTATTCTTTAACGCCCAAATGGGAAATTATCGAATTATTGCTTTTGCAACACTATCAGGGTATCAGCAAAGTAATATACAAAAAACATTCTACAGCATAGGTTAAGCATTAACAGTTCTCAAACTACTCAAAAAAGATGAATTAAATTTCAATTTCTTTTTTTACCAAATAAATAGAACACTACAATATGTTTCATAAACGAAACATTTGCTATCTTTGCCTTAATAGATGTAGATAATACTTCAAAGTCTAATTCATTTTTTTAACTGAACTATCTTAAAGTAATATGGACTTTATGGCTTTTACTTCTTGATTATAGAACTGATGCAGCTAAAATTGGGCTAAGTTTATTGAATTAAGGTATAAATGTTGATATATAATTAATTATACTGTGGTGTTGTTTTGTCTAGGGTTGAGCCTTCGAAAGTCGCATTAATAAAAGGTGCACGTGGGCATGAACCTGTTTTTCAAGCTCTTGAATTAATTGATTATAAAACTGCTATGGCTGGCCAGAGCAGAGTACTTATTAAAGTTAATTTTATAACTGATTTAACTTGGGATACGGGTGCTACAACTGATCCCATGGTTGTCGAAGCTATAATTTTGAAGCTTAAAGAGTTGCCTGTTGAAATTTTCGTGGTAGAGTCTGATGCTTCAATGACCGATGCAGATAAAGCCTTTGATAAAACCGGTATGAAAGCTATGTGTGAACGTCACAACATTGAATGTATCAATTTGCGCTATGTAAAAGATAAAGTCAAACTAGAATTGTCAAATTGTGAAAGACTCAAAACAATTACTGTTCCTCGGATTGTTACTGAATCAGCAATTATTAGTGCTGCAAAGCTAAAAACTCACATGTCCACAAACGTTACATTAGGCATGAAGAATCTTTTCGGACTTTTACCAGATAAACTCAAATTTAAATATCACGCAATGGGCATTAGCAGCGTAATTGTTGACATTAACAGCGTCATAAAACCTGCATTAACAGTCATCGACGGCTTTGTTGCCATGGAAGGTAAAGGTCCAACAAACGGTGAACCAGTAAAAATGGATACTATTATTGCCTCAACAGATGTTGTCGCCGCTGACTCAATAGGCTGTAAAATTATGGGCATTGACCCCTACTCATGTGCTCATATCCGAAAAGCTCAAGAAAAGGGCTTTGGAAACATAGACAACATAGAAGTGATAGGTGAAAAAATCGAATCTGTTATGAAACCTTTCAAAAAAGCAAAAACCTAACTTGGTTCATAAAAGTTGATAAAATAAGAAAAAGGGGTAAGTAAGTTACATATTTTTAGATTTTCTTCTTTTCTAGGACTTGGCGGAAAGTTTTATCACAGCATTCATATAGACCAATAGTTAGTTGAGTGCGTTTTCCGGCTTTGTCAGGTTTGCCAGCCATCTTCCAAGTTTTCTTGGCGGATTTAACATCCTTTCCACAGTTGGGACATTTTGCCATAATATTCCTCCCGCATTCCGTATTGTAATGACCATACATAAAACATTTTCCATGACTCAATTATAATGAGTAAAAACATGTTGTAAAATATGCAAAAATTAATCATATGTTATTAATGTAGTTTTTCAGCTGCAACATAAATTTAGTAGGGTTTCAAAAAGTAAATGTGGCATATACTGTTAAAGGGGCATGGTAAATGCTTGATAGAGTGCAGTACCAAAAAAGTAGGCGCCAAAGCCAACTAGAACGCCTACGCAGAATAAGAGTATGGCTTGGTTTACTTTCGCAGTCCAAAATTTATGTGATTTATAGATTAGGAAAGCTACAATTGTGTACCAAAGAAAATCGCAGCTCCAGTGTACTGCGGCAAATATTGAAAAACCTATCAAACCAAATAGTTTTGCGTTAAGTACTAATGCAGTTCCTACAGTTAACCACCAAAGATGAAAACCCGGATTAAACGCTGTTGTACGTATACCTGCAAGAAGGCTATCTTGCTTAGTGTTGACTTTTTGCGTTTCTGTTTTGTTACGGTTACGAAAAGTCTGTAAGCCCATAACCATCAATGTTACTCCTCCAACTATGCCAATGGCTACTTGTACATACATTGGGATTTGAAATTCACTTAACACAAAGAAAATTAAAAACATCAAAGGAAACTCTATAACCCCGTGGCCTATGGTAATAAGTGCCCCAGCAGTCTTACGTTTAGCAGCCTTCTCAATTGTAACTGCAAATAAAGGTCCAGGTAATAAAACACCAGATAGTGAGACAAACATAACTGATAGTAGAAACACCCAAAAATCAGCTATTGCTGCCATATTATCTAATGCTCCCTAAATATTATAACTTGTAAAACAAATCGCTAACTGACTTCTAATAAACATTAGCTTTTTATTTACATTTTTTAAAATCTTTAAAACTATTTTAAGCATTAATGCTGGCTTTTTTCTACTAATCAATAATATACTCTTGTTTTTTCTAAATCGGCTTTCTATGAGGTGTCTACTACTTTTAGAAAATATTTCTAAAAAATTATGCGCACTGTTTGTTGCTTTTTTGGTTTTATTAATAGTGATGTTGGCGCGTTAAATAGTCACATATCTTTATGAATTGTTGTTAAGTGATGTAACTTGTAAATTTTTAAGTTTAGATTGGAGGTGAATTTATTTGTCTCAAGGATCAACACGTGGTGGAACTGATGAGGAAAGGCGTAGGAAAGGAGAAATGACCCGTGAAGAAGCCGGCAGGAAAGGCGGCGAAAGTCGAGGTAGTCAAACAGGAAGTTCGAGTAGCGCAAGTAGCACAAGAGGCGGAACAGACGAAGAAAGAGAAAGACACGGCAAAATGAGCCGTGAGGAAGCTGGACGAAAAGGCGGCGAAGCCTCACACGGTGGCGGACGTAAAAAAGAAAATGAATAAACAGGAGACTAAAATTCTCCAACTATCAATTTTTCTTTATTACATTATTAAAACAAGGAAATGTTTTACTTTTGGCTAATTAGTTTGTTATTGTATTTGTTTAAGTAGTTGGCAGGCCATGCATAATTCGCCTGTTGATGGTTCTTTGCATTGTTTGCAGGTTTTAAATTCACTTTTTTCGATTGTGGTTTGTAGTACTGGACGAATTTTCTCTATCGACCGTGCAACAGTGAATTTAGTTCCTGCATGATGTTCTTCCATTCTATTAAGTAAATTACGAATATCATTGCGCATAGCTTCTGAAGCGTATGGGCAAGGTGTACTTTGGAAGTCAATATCTTTTGCATAGGCATAAAGTGCGCTTTCCTTCTCAGGAATTTCACAAAATGGCTTAACCTTCTGAACGAGGCGCGGATGAATTATGTCAGTTATTGGTTTTTCAGCAGCAATTTTAGGCATATCTCCATGGAAAATATTTAGCAAAGAGGTTTGAACCTCATCATCAAGAGTGTGGCCTGTAGCGATTTTGTTAGCTTTTACCTCCAATGCTGCAATGTTTAATGCTTTTCTTCGTAAAACACCGCAAAACGCGCAAGGGGTTAATTCACTGCCTTGTTTGCGGATACGTTGCACAATTTCGTCCATAGTATACCCGTAGAGTTGCTTGAAACTAACCGTGTGATACGGCAGGTTCCATTTCTTACATGATTCTTCAGCAATTTGCAAAGCTTCATCTCTGTACCCGATAATGCCTTCATCAATCGTTATGGCTGTAAGTTTAGCACGCGGATACTTTTGCTGCATTTTAGCTAGCACAGTAAGCAAGCCAATACTATCTTTGCCGCCTGAAACCGCAATGGCAACATGGTCATTGTAATTAAGCATTTTATATTTAGAAATAGTTGCTCTAACTTTTGATTCGATAGATTCGGCAAAGCATTTTTTACATAGTTTTTCTCCGCTATAGACCCGATGGTAGAAGGGTTCTTTACGTTTACACGCGCTGCAGAAAGTAGACGAATTAACCATCAGCGGTTCACTTAGTCCAATCTGGTGGCAAATCACTAATAAGGCTTATAGCCCAAATCTGGTAGAAGGCACATTCAATGTCGCTTAAACCTGAAAGACGAAAAGATACTATCGCAGTAAGATATAGTAGCGAACGCTGGGAACTATTAGATACTTTTAGAAAAAAAGCAGCTAGTCTCATAGAATCTTTAGAAAAACATCATTTGCAAGCTATTGTGCATGGTAGCATAGCAAGAGGCGATGTAAAACAAACTAGCGACATAGACATATTTATTCCAAATCCGCTTTCATCGTTCCTAATCGAAACTGCACTTGAACAAGCCCAAATTCCTATCTCCTCTCGGTTAGTTATTCAAGCAACACCATTATACGCAATGAAAGCATACATAGAACTCGACTCAACAACCACAATTTCATTCCCACTTATGGGATTGCGCAGAGTAGAGCGTGAATTTTATAAATTTAGCGGTGAAGTAACATTAAAAGATCTGCAAACACAAAAGCGTGTAGTTGGTGTAGATAAACGCTTAATGCTCATTGAGCCTACCCCGACTGGACATATTGAAAGCAGCATAATAGGTAAAGAAGAACATACCGCAAAACAGTTAGGCGTAGCAGTTCAAACTGTTAACGATCGAGTACGTGCGTTGATGAAAAGGGATACAGTTGGAAGAACTGGTGTATTTATCAAAAAAGAATTAGCACAAGACGAAACTTTCGAAATGGCCCTTAAGCGGCTAGCCGAGACTAACCCGGCTGTACGCCGCAAACTCAAAGGAGCCGCCTAAAAAATTAAAAGGCGGTAAGGATAGTTTAAGATGGGTAGTAGATGAGTTCTTTTTCTTCAAGAATTGCTTGGATTTTGTCGACTGCTTGATAGACTTGTTCTTCTTTCTTGGCGCCAACACAAACGAGTTTACCGGCACTAAAAATGAGAAATACAACTTGTGGGTCATCCATACGGTAGACTGCGCCGGGGAACTGTTCAGGTTCATACATAACTCGGCCAAGCTTATAGACTAAGCTTTCAAGGTCAATTTCTCCGCCTAATTCGGCTGAAGCAACAATATTTTGAATATTTACAACCGGTTTTTCAGTGATTTGAATACCTTGTCCACGAAGTTCTTTAACGACTTTCTCGACAGCACTTCTTGATTCTTTTTCCGATTTAGCACCAGTACAAACCATTTTCCCAGTTCCAAAAATTAATGTAGCAGTTTTTGGTTTTTTAAGTCGGAAAACCAATCCGGGAAACACGCTAGGATTGTATTCTGTCTGAGGGAATTTTTCAACTATCTTTTGTAGGTCAATTTTTTGATTTAAAGATACGGATGCAACAATATTTTGAATAGAAATTAACGGTTTGCGTTTGCTCATTTATATCCCATGCTTAATAAATTAATATATAAAGGGGTATATAAAGGGGTATATAAGCTATGTCCCTACCCTTGAATAGCATATACCTTTTTCAGATAATAGTTATCCACGATATAATGGGAATCTTAATAGAGCAGCTATACCGCTTAAAGCTAATAATTTAGATCCTGCTTCATGCTCAGTGCTAACAACAGTAACTGAACCTTGTCTTTGTTCTACTTCACGCATTATTTTTTCTATTCGTAAACGTTGTTCTTCTTCTGCTTCCCGCAACAGAGTATCAGCGAGTATCAATTTCTCTATTGCGCCAATCATGGAAGCAGATTCAACATCGTCAATACCATACGTTATAGTTGCTTCACCCTTGCCTAGACGCTTCATGGCTTCCTCCATTGTTTCAGTTTCTTCAAGTATGCGCATTTGGTGAGCTGCACGCAGTAAAACCCCTGATCTTAATGCTTCATAGATGCCAGAAACCCCGCCATTATTAACACTTTTAACGTCTGCTATAGATTGCGCAATATCTCTTGCGTTAGCTTGAATATAGCTGACAAAATCATTTTTAATAAAGCCAACTCCGACTACAACAATAGGATTATGAGCTGGCATCCAAAGTTGACTTAGACTTGAAAGTGCCCGTTTAAAATATTCATTCATAGCACCAGTTCGCTTCTCAGACTCATTTTTGCCCGGTAGTTTCATACGTTCTTCTATACGCATCTCCACACCATACTGTTTAGTTTCAGCAATAGCAAAACCTTCATCATCAATAGCGATAATTAGCATAGGTTTTTCTGTTTCACTTGCACGAGTAAGCCTATCTAACGCATGCTTAGGCCATTCCTTTTTAACTATAGTTACTGGCTGATTAAGCGCAACACTAATTGTATGATGCGCTCCACTAGGCATTATATCTGGTGCATGACAAATTATGCCGTGAACGCGTAATTTTCCAAGAAATTTATCCCAAGCTACAGATTCAACTCTTATACCCATAAACGCAGTAACCCTTTCACCACTTTTAGGCCTGCTAGATTCTGTGTCAGTTTTTATTGCTCTACTACTGTAGGCATAAACCTCATCGCCTTTGTAAATAACATTATAAAGAT
>CAYSWL010000110.1:0-8107 GCA_964434745.1 uncultured Candidatus Bathyarchaeia archaeon
TTGTTGATATGATGGTCAAGGACGACTTAAGCTACATGATGGTTGAAATGCAAGGTAAACCAACCGGCATCATGACAGAACACGACATACTTGTTCGCCTAGTAAGTCAAGGATTAGCACCAAAATCAGTCATCGCACGAATGGTCTACACTAACCCAATATTCACCATTGACGAAGACGCAACAATCGATGAAGCTGTCCAAATGATGAACCACTGGGGAGTAAAACACTTACCAGTAACTGGAAAACAAGGTGAACTAGTCGGCGTACTAACCGCAGACAACATAATACTTGCAGTTCCCTCAAAAATTCCAGAACTATCAGAACTCTGCCGCCCAGGATATAAACGCGTCAGATAATTCTTTTCTTCTTTTTCTTATTATAATTTTTTCTAAAAAAATCAAAAGGCCCGAAAAAGTTTTAGTTAATTTTTTGAAAAATTAAGAGAAAGTGGGTTTTGGTTTTCCCAACTTTTTGCTTAGGCAAGCATTGATAAAGCCATAGTATTCTGGTGATGGTCTTGCGGGTCTGCTTTTAAATTCGCCATGAAATTGTGATGCAAAATGGAAGTATTGGCTAGGTAGCTCGAGAGTTTCCATACGTCGACTGTCAGTACTTTTGCCTGAATAGATTAAGCCGTTTTTACATAAGACATCGATGTAGCTTAAGTTGACTTCAAATCTATGACGGTGCCGTTCGTGGATTTCTTCAGTTTTAAACAGAGTGTGCGCAGTGGTGTTTTTTTGAATGATAATTTTATGCTCTCCTAACCGCATTGTAGCGCCTTTAGTTTCAACGCCGCGCTGCTCAGGCATGAGATCAATGACTGGGTGAGTTGTGCTTGGATTAATTTCAGTGCTATTCGCGTCTTTGAGTCCGCATACATTTCGAGCAAACTCTATGGTTGCAAGTTGGAATCCGTAGCATATGCCAAGAAATGGTATGTTGTTTTCTCTAGCGTATTGTATGGCTGAAATTTTGCCTTCTGTTCCACGTGGACCAAAACCATATGGCACAAATATACCATCATAATTTTTGAGTTCTTCTACACATTGCGGATTCTGTTCGTATTTTTCAGCCTCAAGATATGTTATGCAGACTTTAGTTTTGTTTGCAGCTCCACCATGACGCAGAGCTTCACTCATACTTACATACGCATCAGTTAGACCCGCATATTTGCCGATTAATGCAATTTTTACTTCATGTTCAGGTTTAATTATTGCATCAACAAACTTTTTCCATTCAGTATATATAGGTTGTTCGCAATCGTAGCTGAATCTTTGGCATATGAAGTTGCCCATACCTTGTTTGTCTAAGATAAGTGGCACCTCGTAAACGGAGTCAGCGTTGTAGCTGCAAAATACTGCGTTTTCAGGTATCGTGCCAAAAAGGGCAATTTTCCTTAGAACCTCAGCATCTATCATTCGAGGACTTCGGGCAACTATTATGTCCGGTTGTATACCGATACGCCGAAGTTCGTTAACGCTGTGTTGAAGTGGTTTTGTCTTCATTTCGCTTGTGACATCTAAAATTGGTACTAATGCTACATGCACATATAGGGTATTGTTGACTCCTTCTTCAAGACGCATCTGCCGTATAGCTTCTAGAAATGGGAGCCCTTCTATGTCACCAACAGTACCGCCAACTTCAGTGAGAACTACATCGACGTTACTGGTTTTGCCTATTTGTTTTATACGGTTTTTAATTTCGTTTGTTACATGAGGAATAATCTGAACGCATCTACCTAAGAAATCTCCGCGGCGCTCTTTCTCAATAACGGATTTGTATACTAGACCAGTTGTAAGATTGTTCTCTTGCTTTAGGCTCAAATCAAGAAAACGTTCATACCAACCCAAGTCAAGGTCAGTTTCTCCTCCATCATCTGTGACAAAAACTTCGCCGTGCATGTATGGGTTCATGGTTCCGGCATCCACGTTTACATAAGGATCTATTTTAATTACATTAACTTTAAGACCTCTTGTTTGTAACATTTTACCTATTGAACTTGTGAGTATGCCTTTACCAACGGAGCTTAACACTCCGCCTGTGACGAAAATATATTTCACCATGCCTGGGTTCCCCGTTATGAGCTACTCCTTTCGACGGGAATTAATATAACTCTTTTGTGCATCAACGTGAGAAAACCATGCAATGGTTAAGATATCTATTTTCAATTATTGAAATAACAGAGTTGAAAATGTGACGTTACTATTTGTTGGTTTAGGTACGTTTACGACTTTGGCGAATCCCAATAACCAGTAGCCAGATGCCAACTATTATTAAAAAAATATTCCACCATGGAATCATATTGCTAACTTGTGGGAACAGAACTCCTATTCCTATCAAAACAATAATTATGCCAATTATTAGCATGCCGACACCTGAGCCAGATTTACGTTGATACCTGCGTTTAGATTTGTCATTGAACCGGTTAGTTTGAGAATCTGACTTTGGTTGACCTAGAGAAAGTGGCGCGCCACAATTATCGCATACAACTGCAGTGTCTGAATTTAACTTGCCACACTTAGAACAATACACCACTCCTACTATCACCTTCCTCAATACTTTCGTAGAATCTATATGCTCATAAGACTTTTGGTGATGGTTTTTTGTTGAACCAGGGATAGGTGTTACTAAAAATTTTTCTTCACACGCGAGCTAGAGTGGCCTTCTTGTATGTGTTTTGGTTATATTGTGTTTTTTTGCAGGGTAAGTCGTCCACGGGCAGTTATTGCTACTTGTGTACAAATAAATGGGCTTGAGTCAGGAACCTGCAAACACTTTACTAGTCCTTGTTCATGTAAAAGTTCTATTGCATCATTTAAGTCGGCTGGCTCAAGGTTTATGTCTTTGCTTAGTTTTTCAGATGGCACCCAAGCTTCACCAATAGGGTCCCTTTTAGCTTTGGAAAGCGCCTCAAGTACAATTCTCATATTAACTTCAATTAAAGATGACAAAATAACACCTACTAGATTTAACTCAATTTAAGATAAAAAACTACCGTCAATCTTTGAAACAATACAGTCTGTGAAATCAAATTTTAATATGTTATGTTATGTTAATTTTTTTGATTGATTATTTGCATTATTATTTTTGCGTTTTCTTCTTCTCCAAGTGGGATAGGTACACGTGTAGAATATGTTTGTGGTCCTGTACGAGGGTTGATGATGGTATATTCAAAGACTAACAAGTTGAGTTCGCCATCTCTTTTCACTGTGACTTTATTAAAACGCGTAAAAGCGGACTTCCAAGTGTATAGTCTGTTGTTCATGTACACAGCATCTTTGGTGATGTATGCTTCCATGGTGCCTTTCATATTATGTCGATAGTTATACCATGCTGAAAAACGCCAAACAAATGCAATAAGACCGATTAAGCCCATCATTACAAGAAACACGTAGAAGCCTGCTTCAGGATCGAATGCCCAAAATAGGAAACCGAAAAAAAGTGCAAAAGCCGCAATTATTATGAAAAGAATTTTTTTCTCTGCTTTTTCAGTTAAATATTCTTTACGAGTATACTTTTTCCAGTGTTCTGATGAATATATCCAGTGGGCAAGTACTCCTTCACCGCAAAAAATGCTGTTTAACTTTTGGGCTTGTTTAAAATAGAAAATTGAAACGCCGCCTGCAGTTAATGCTGCTAAAAGACTTACAAAGGAAAATGCAAAACCTCCATCAAAACCGTCAATACCTATCGTTTCAGGAACAAAAATCATTACTGCAAAAATTGCTGCAATAGCAAGTGAAATTATGGCGGTTCTTCTTAAGGTGTTGCCTTTCATTTCTGCACACGCCTTATTGTTATCTCCTACATGGCAGCTTGTGTATTTAATACGTGTGCTCTGTTTAACAACTTGGCAACCTGTGGATTCACTCAATTTAATTACTTTTTTTTATCTAAGGGCTAGTTATTAGTGAAGGATTTTTAACTGGGAACTTGAACGTTATAACAGAATCAAGCTGGAAGGTATGATAATGCGCATTGTATTTAGAATAGGCGGTTCTGTTGTTGCTTCGCCAATTAATACTGAATTGATTAACACTTACATTGAGTTGCTTAAGACAATTAAACTGCAAGGGCACGAAGTAGCAGTAATTGTAGGCGGAGGTAATTTAGCACGCGAATTTATCGGCATAGCTAAGAAACTTGAGCTTGATATGGCCGCGCAAGATGAGGTAGCAATTTCTTGTTCACGTCTTTTTGCTCAACTGTTTGTGAAAAAATTTGGTGAGCTTGGCTGCGGAAAAGTAGCTATAACATTAACTGAAGCAGCAGATTGCATGAGTACTGGAAAAATAGTGGTTATGGGTGGTTTGCGTCCAGGTATCACGACTGATACAGTAGGTGCTCTAGTTGCTGAATATGTTAAGGCAGATTTGCTTGTGAAAGGTTCTGATCAAGATGGAATTTTCGACAAAGACCCACGCAGATTTTCTGATGCAGTTAAACTTGATCACTTAAGCTTTGATCAACTGGAAAGTGTTTTCTCTGAAACTGAACACAAAGCAGGTATACACCAAATCATAGATCCTGAAGCCATTAAAGTGTTAAAAAGAAATCGCGTAAAAATAATTGTTGTAAACGGATTTAAACCTGAAAACATTCTAAGCGCAGTTAAAGGCGAAAAAATTGGCACTATTGTAGAGTAATCTTTCTTTTTGTTACTCTTTTTTGTACTAACTTAAATTTAAATCTGTAACTTGTATCATTGTTGATATCTGATTTGATATCAATAGTGATATGTAATGATGGATGTGGAAAATAGCCAACGTTCGCAACTTTTGCCTCTTTGCAAACATAAGTGGACCCGACACACGGCAATGGTTCCAAAAGGCTTCATACGCTATCATGTGCTCAAAGCTCTTAACGAAAAACCTCTATCTGGATCTGAACTTATAGAACATATAGAAAAATATACAGGTGGAACCTGGAAACCTAGCCCAGGTTCAATCTATCCATTACTTGCTTGGCTACAAAATAATTCTTACATATCCCAAATACATATACAAGATGGGTTTAAACGGTACGAGCTAACTAAAAATGGTAAAAATTTGCTTGAAGAACAAATTAAAATAAGAGCTAACTGTAGGGAAAATGTTATTTTTGATGTCGATATATTTTTTGATAACTTGAAAATTCCTAAAGAGCAAACAAATCAAATTCGTATATCCATGCAGCGTTTGTTTTTTGCCTCAATAAAGTTGGGCACTATGCTTAAAGACAACTATTCTGAAAAATTTCTTAATGACACAATAACTGTGCTAAATGAAGCTTCAATGAAGCTTGAAGATGTAATTAGTAAGTTAGGTGAAAAAGTTGAGTGAAGATATAATCAGAGCTGAAGGGTTGACTAAATATTTTGGTAGCCTAAAAGCAGTAGATCATATAAATTTCACTGTTAAACGTGGCGAAATTTTTGGTTTTCTAGGTCCTAATGGTGCTGGAAAAACTACTACAATTAGTATGCTTATTACAGTGCTAAAGCCTTCTGAAGGTACTGCATACATTTTAGGTAATGATATTGCTAAGCAGAATACGGCGGTACGTAGCGTTATAGGTTTAGTTCCTCAAGAGTATACTGCAGATGAGGACTTAACAGGGTATGAAAATATTATACTCTGCGCCGACCTTTACGGTATACCCCGGAAAATAGCTGAGAAACGGGCGCTTGAACTTTTACAGCTCGTAGAATTAACCTCATTTAAAGATAAACGCGTTCAGACTTACTCAGGTGGCATGCGTCGACGTCTCGAACTTGCTTGCGGATTAATAAATCGACCTAAACTTCTTTTCCTAGATGAGCCCACTTTGGGACTAGATGTACAGACTCGGGCTGCAACATGGGAATACGTCCGGACTCTGAAAAAAGAGTATGGTATGACTTTGTTTCTAACTACCCATTACTTAGAGGAAGCTGATGCGTTATGCGATCGTATTGCAATAATTGACCACGGAAAAATTGTTGTCATTGGTTCACCAATAGAACTTAAAGAAAGCCTAGGTGGAGACATAATTACCTTAAGCATAAAACAAGAAGTTGACATTACTGACCTTATTAGAAAAATTGAACATGTTAAAGAGGTTAAACAAGAAAACGGTGGGTATATAATAAAGTCTGAAAACGGCGAAGTCACAGCACCTTTGATAATTGAAGCTTTACGTAAAGACGGTTATGTTGTAACCAAGTTATCGCTGACAAAGCCAACACTTAACGAAGTTTATCTAAGTTATACAGGTAGGTCAATGCGTGATGCAGTAGATGAATCGCGAGAGTCTGAGTCTATCAAGCGTGTAATGCCTGGGAGGCGCAGATAGTGGAAGACGAAAATCAAGTTTCAACAAGTAAACTTCACGGTTTATGGGCACTCACTAATAGAGAACTAAAAAAATGGTATAAGGCTCCAATAGTCTTTGTTATAACGTTGCTTCAGCCAGTTATCTGGCTAGCATTATTAGGTAATGCGTTAAATATTGGTAGTATAGTTAGCGCAGATACAATAACCTTACCTGCTGAATTTTTCAACCAGTTTAGTCCAGCACAAATTAGTATGCTTCAGTCTTTCTTTGAAGATTTAAGTTCACAGGTACTGGTCAATACCTTTGGTACAACAAGTTACATTAGTTTTATGGCCGTTGGGATGATGGCGTTCACAGCAATATTTACAACAATGTTTAGCGGTATGTCTATTGTTTGGGATCGACGTTTAGGCTTCTTAAATAAGGTTCTTAGTACACCTGTTTCTCGTTCTGTTATAATACTATCAAAAGTGCTTTCTGCATCATTGCGCTCAATGTTTCAGGCCCTTATAATACTGCTAATTGCTATACCTTTAGGATTTACCTTTGGTCCTAACTTTAATCCAGTAAACATTCTTGGCGTTTTTGCAATGTTATTTTTAGTCTGTATTGGTCTTGCTTCTTTATTTATTGCAATTAATATACGTTCCACACGTCAAGAAACCCCTATGGCAGTTATGAATCTGCTTAATTTACCTCTAACTTTTGCAAGTAGTGCTTTCTTTCCAATTGATCGAATGCCTGGCTGGTTACGAGCGGTGGCAAGCATAAACCCAATATCTTATACAATAGATGGAATGCGGCAACTGTTAATTTTTGAAACAGACTACACCAAGCTAGCATTCGACTTTGCATATGTGGGTGCCTTTGCATTGATACTTACAATAGTTGGCATAGTTCTGTCTTGGCGTTTTCTAAATAAGTAGAAACTAGCATTCAACCATGCTTTTTTCTGTTTCTTTTTGATGACCTTTTAAATATAGTTGTACTAATAATGAAGCATTCCACTTTCAATAGACTGCATAATAATTTGGGGTGTAGAGGTGGCTGATAAACGAAAAGGCTCAGTGCAGATACGATTCGAGATCTTAGAGTATCTGTTTTTCGCTAACAAGCCTCAATTGCGCACCCATTTATGGCGTAAAGCAACCGATATCTCATATGATGACTTTCTAAAACATCTCACATACCTTAAAGAGAAAAGCTTCGTTAACGAAACTCCAGAAGGTCAACTGCAAATTTCCGCTGAAGGTAGAAAAGTCTACTCCAGCCTTAGGGATTCATTACCGTCCCTGCTGTAATGCTTGCACCTGTGGTGCATTACCTATATAACCTTGGCAAAGAAAAAGAGGAACGAAAAGTATGAGCGAAAAAGCACCTGAACAAGTCTATCCTGTAAAAACGTTACATGACTTTCTATTTGAGCTAAATAGGGAGTGGCGAAGATTTAAGAGAGGTGCCCTAATGAGCCTTTTCGTTCTATGTCTTTTGTTATCCGCTTTTATTCCTTTACTATTTCGAGCTATACGCTTAGGCTTAGACATACTGGACATCATTTTCTTAGGGTCTTTAATCATATTTTTGATATATGACTTAAGACTTATGTTAAGGCAATATCGGTTCTTTAAGAAATGGGGTCATCGAATGGCGCAGCTTTCTAGTCTTGAAGAAAAACTATTGGATACCACGTTTGAGGAAAACAAATCTAAGCAACCTCCACCTTAATGTAATAATTAATAAACTGCACCTGTGGTGTATACTTCCTGTGAGATACCCCTTTATTAAAACAAACGAAAAGTCTTGGTAA
>CAYSWL010000111.1:0-8094 GCA_964434745.1 uncultured Candidatus Bathyarchaeia archaeon
GGCCAGACTTTCGATTCATCGATCTACTAAGAGCAATCCGAACCTTCCAAAACCGCAAACGACGCTTCGGCAAATAAACCAAAAACCTTAAAGAAAATAAAAATACAACAAAAATCTTAGAGAAGAGAAAAGTCAAAAAGAAAAGATAAGAAAAGAAGCTAATATGGCTAAGCGCGTTTTTTGGTGCTGACTATGCTTATGACTTCTCTGTCTTTTAGTATTGCGTCTTCCCCTATTCGTCGTTTGTCTCGTGCATCAACAGCGTATAGGAAGTTATCTCCTAGCTCTGTATGTATAATGTATGCGAATTGGTGTGCAGTTGTTCCTTGAGGTACAAGATAGACGTCAGGTAGAACTTGGCCGTTATGGTTTGTTAAATGCTCTACATCTTCTACTGGGTAGACTGTTATCATGTTAAGTAGTTTGAAGTATGCAGTGTTTAATGCATCTTGGACTCCTGTAGTTCCGTGCTTGATTATTTTTTCTCGTATAGCTTCTAGTGCTTTGATTTGGACTTCTGAGAGTTTATCTTTTTGTAAGATTTTAAAGTCAGGGTCTCCTGGTCTGTATTCGATAAGTTTTTTCTCTGCAGCTCGTCTAAGGGCAAGTTCAGCTTCAGCGCTAGCCGGTATAACTGTATAGTCTAGTTTTTTGAGGCGTTCTAGGTTAGCTTCTGAGGTAGGTAGATCCATCTTGTTTGCGACAATTAGCATCGGTTTAGAGATGCGTCTTAAAGTGTCGACGAATTTTAGAAAGTCTTCTTCGCTCCAAGTTGTAGGTTTATCTGCATTTAAGTTTGCTTTATGTACTGCATCAAATATGTGATTGCGTTTTATGCCTAGTCCTGCTAGGCGTTCTTCGAGTGGTCCGTAGATGCCTTTTTTTTCCGTTTCAGCGGTGCGGGCAACTTTTGCCCAGTCCTTTTTTAGTATCGAAGCCATCCACATTGTGATTTCGCGTTCAAGAAACTGGACGTCTTCAACAGGGTCATGTTCGCCGGGTTTACAGCTTTTGCCTTCGCAGTCGGTTCCGCCTGAGGCATCGACGATGTGAATAAGTGCGTCTGCACGGCGGATTTCATCAAGGAACTGGTTACCTAAGCCTCGTCCTTCCCAAGCTCCTGGGACTATACCTGCGATATCGATTAATTCTACAGGTGCAAGTCTTACACCATCAAGACAAAGGCTATTATTTGGATTATCCTGTACATTAAAGTCTACGTGGACGCAAGGTGAACGTACGTAGCCAACGCCTCGGTTAGGCTTAATTGTTGTGAAAGGGTAATTTGCGATTTCTGTTGTTGCAAGTGTGGCAGCGCTAAAGAATGTTGATTTGCCTGTATTTGGTTTTCCAACTACACCTAGAAGGCGTGAGTATGATGCTGGCATGTTACCATCCGTATCAACCTTGCCAGTTGTGCAATTTATGTTTTTAGAAGCTGGTTAAAAATCACTTATGCGATATTGGTGAAAAATGTATTAGAAGAAGAAAAGGTGTTGGATTGTTTATTCTTCTGGTTTTTCCCAGAGTTCTAGTTGCTGTTTTTTAAGTTCTCGGCGTTTCTTTTGTAAGAAGCTGTAGACTGTGTGATGTTGGCTGCCTTGTATTATCATTTGGCATGCGTTTCTTGCTGCGTCTACTTGTTCAAAGGTTCCTATGAATCCGACTGTGTGACCGTAGACTACAACGTCTGCTTCTGTAAGTTCTTCAATGGTTCGTCTAGTTTTGCCGTTCATGCCTATGATTCGGCTTTTTACGCGTCTAATGTCAGAATCTGATCTGCCAAAGACTACTCTTAGATCTATCATGTCAAAGACGGTGTCTTCGTTTCGAATCAAGCGTGTTGCTTGTTCAGGTGTGAAGCCTCTGCCTATTGCGGTAACAACATCTTTTGTTCGTAGAAGTAGTGAGGGGTCGCTGGTATCTTTGAGTGTGATTTCTACGCCTCCAGCTTCGCTATCGATGGTTAATTCAACTTTGAGGTTTTGTTCTATATCGTTTTTCATTTTGCCTTCTGGGCCAATGAGTACGCCGACTCTTTCTTTTGGTATTCGTACAAATGTGTTTGGTTTTGACATTAAGCCGTGACCTTCCTGTATACTTCTTCGTTCGAAAGAACATTTACTCTTAGGCGACTAAAGAATCTATTCACATTTGTTATGTCCCTGTTAAGCAGGTACTGTGCTAACGGATGGGAAGTTGGCACGGTTTGTGACATATCGAACATGTATAGTTTTCCTTTCCATATCATTAAGTTGTACTCACTTAAATCGCCATGGACAAGTTGTGCTTTCTTGTAAAGCCTACGCAGATAGGTTAGCAAGGTTTTGTAGATTTTTTCTGGGTCTTCTGGTGATTGTTCTTTAAGTGAGGGTGCGCTTTCACCGTTTTTACCTATAAATTCTAGTATGAGTACGTTATTTTCTACTGCAATTGGTTTTGGTACGCGTACTTTTGCGCGGTCTGCTTCTTCTAAGTTTTTGAATTCTTTTTGCGCCCAAGCTGAGAAGAGTGATTTGGTGTCGCGTTTAACATTTTTAAATCGCTTATCGCCTTCGATGTATTTGATCATGCCTTTTTTAAAGTCTGCAGAGGATGTTAGGTAAATTTTGACTGCAAGATCTTTGCCTTCTTTGTTTTTGCCCCAGTAGACTCGGGCTTCTTTGCCTGAGCTTATGACGCCGTTAACTTCGTAGAGAATACCGCTGCTCATGAAGCGGTAAATTACCATAAGGGTTGATTGGTCAAATACTTCTTCTAATGTTGCACGTTCTGAAGAAAAATCGTGGTTAAGCATTTTATCTCGTCGTTCAACGAATTTTTCTCTGTGTGCAAGTCTTTCGCGGGCTTTTCCAGACATAAAATACCATCTGATTGTTTAATGAAATGAAGTTACTGTTTGAAGTGTGCTGTTAGCATTTTTTTAGCTTCGATTAAAAATGGATTAAATTGTTAAGTATCCTTTTCTACGCAGGGTTTCAGCCTGTGAATGAGTGTATCTCCATGTTACATCGCCACGGGTGTCACTTTGGAAGTCCCATGGGGAAACTAGTACAACATCGCCTTCTCTAATCCAGACACGGCGCTTCATTTTACCTCGGATTCGGCAGAGTCTTTCGTGCCCATCTTGGCATTTGACCATTATTCGGTCAAAACCTAATAGCTTTGTTACTACACCTATGAGTTCGTTTGGCGAAGGATAGACCATTTCATGAAGTTCGCCTTCGCTTAGCACCTTTTTCTTTCCCATCACAACAACTCAGTTGTATTTATGAGAGAATTATTGCAACTGACTTAAAAGCATGTTCATCGATTTTTGCAGTTTCAACACAGTGTCATGCTCAAATTTCTGCGATAATTGTCTTTAGGCAGCATTTTTCACTCAAACCAATCATTTATTGGCAAAAAACAGGTATATTATATAGTTTTATTGAAGATAGAATAAATGTATCTATCAAATTATTGACGCAATATTGCCTAAATTATATGTTTTATTCTCTATAGTTGGAATAACTATTGTAGATGATAAAGGCGGTAGTTACTTGAAGTTTTAAAGAAGGCTTGTTTGATATGTGAACTTGATCTGTATAGTGAAAATCAGTTATATGAGAATAGTAGGTGTATTATGGTGTGAGATGTCTATGTCATATGTTTTTAATATTCCTAGCAGAGGTAATGTGAAGCTTCAGCAGGTTATGGAGAAAATCCGGCAGGATCGGAAGTTGCATACATATTGGCGGTGTAGTAATGTTATAGCTATTGAACGTATGGGCTATACAGATCATGGTCCTACGCATGTTAAGATCGTGGCTAACTTGGCTTTGAAACTTTTACGAATATTAAGTGAGAAGCGACTGGTTAAGCCAAGTATAGTTAAAGATTATAGCATGAAAAATGATGATGCTGAAGTAGTTGTAGTTCTGGGTTCGGTGCTTCATGATTTAGGTATGATTGTCACAAGATACAATCATGAACTTTACAGCGGGTTACTTGCTTTGCAGGTATTAGAAAGATGCCTAGCAGATACTTATCTTGAGGAGGAACAAGCCATAATGACTTCTGAAGTGTTGCACTGTATTGTAAGTCATGAACATCCAAACATACCTACCAATAAACCTTTGACAGTTGAAGCAGGCATAGTTGGAATCGCCGATGCTTTAGATATGGAAGCAGGTAGAGCAAGAATACCTTTTAAAGCAGGAAAAATTGACATCCACGCTGTCTCAGCATTAAGTATAAAGAAAGTCGAAATACTTGAAGATAGTATTAAGCCAATAACAATAAAAATTACAATGACCGACACGGCAGGGATCTTTCAAATAGATGAGCTTTTAAAACGTAGAATCCAAAATTCTGGACTGCAACAGTACTTCCATGTAATTGCAGAAATCACCGGAGAAAAAGAACCTCGATTCCTTGACAAGTTTGAAATATAATAAACCTAACGGAAAAGCAGGCATACATTACTAGCTCATTTGTTGCCTGCTACTAACAATATCTGCAACAGTTGCGACAGTTCGTATGTAGCTGTTTTGTTTGGTTTAGCTTTTTTTATGAATATTATATGATTTGGCTGCGTGATTGTTGTGTTTGAATATACTTTTTTGCGAAAAGCTAAAAAAGAAATCGTTACAAATACTAAACTAAATTAGTCTTTTTAGGGCGGTCAAAAATTTGACGCGTATCATCCGAATTAGTGCAACTTTACTTTTGTGCTTTTTAGCAGTGTCAATATTTGGAGTGTTCTTTTTAGAACCGTCTACAACTACAATGTTAGGTACTTCGTGGTTAGTTGGCGTATTTGATGTTTTATTTATTGCAGCTGTGAGTGTTGCTTTGGCTTTGATTTCTGCAAAAAGCTATCTTGAAAGTGGTGCAGTAAATATCCTTTTTCAAGTTTGCTCATTTTTAGTTTTAGGGTTTGGAGCCTTAGCCGCTGGTTGGGCAAGTTTTTCTGTTAATTTGAATATGACAATACTTAGCCTAAGCATTCTAATCGCTTCTGTATTGCAGGTATTATCTGCAGTATTGACTTTATCTGGCGCTGGACTAATTGCGGCTTTTAATCGCCAAACCTACTTAGCCGTGGCTGCTATTGGAGCAATCTTTTTTTCAGTAAGTTTAACAGCAGTATCTGACTTAGGTTACTCTCCAATCTTTTTTGGTTCAAGCGGTCCTACCTTAAGTTATGGTGTTGTGTTTGGCTTATCTACTTCTTTTATAATAATTGCAGGATTAATTTTCGGTTGGCTTTTTTTCCAGACTAAATCAACAACGCTTTTTTGGTACTCTTCTGCTCTTGGCTTGATGGTTTTTGGCATATTTGGGTTTCTTTTTGTAGATCGCTTTGGTAGCGTGCTCTTTTGGGTAACCCGAGGCACTTTATACTTAAGTGGATTATACTTTTTTGCAGCCATATTTGATTTGAAAACTAAGCTAGCTGGTGTAGGTTTTTCTGAAAAGTGGGCAGATGCTTTTAGACCTGATAGGAAATGTATCTCTAATTTTTTTGCTAAAACGCGAACTCCGTTTATCTATGGCAAGGTTATGTCTGATAAAGACAGATGCCCTGTTGACTGCATTATATTAGATATTAATGTTGAGTTTGAACGAGTTTTCGGTTTGTCACGTAGTGATGTCATTGGGAAAAAATTAACTATGGTATTTAAAAGTGTTCATAATAGCCCTGTTAGTTGGGTTCAAACTTTTAACCAGGTTGCTATTAGTGGTGAGTCTGTTACTTTTGAAAACTATTTAGAGTTAATGAAAAAATGGTTTAGTATTTTTTCTTATTGTCCCCAGAAATGTTACTTTGTTGCTGTCTTTGAAGATATTACTGTTCGTAAGATAACTGAAAGTGCGTTACGTGTAAATGAAGAAAAATATCGTAACCTTTTTGAAAGTATGAGTGAAGGTTTTACTTTAAATGAAGTTCTTTTAGATATTGAAGGCAAACCTTACGATTACCGGATTTTAGAGGTTAATGCGGCCCAAGAAAAATTGATGGGCCTACCTATGGAAAAGATAATTGGGCAGTCTATTAGTGATCTTGTTCCTGAAATGGCCCAGAAGTGGATAGAAATTGTTGGCAAAGTATCACTTTTTGGGGTGCCAGTAAAATTAGAAGAATATAACACTTCTTTGAATAAGTGGCTACAGTTTTATGTTTATTCTCCTAAAAAGGGGTATTGCGCAATAATTACAGCTGATATTACTGAACGTAAGAAAGCTGAATATATTGCTTTGGAAGCTATAGCCGCGCTTGAAAAAGAACGTGACTTATTTGAAGCTGTTACTAACGGTACAAAGAGATCAAACTTGGCGTATTTAGATAAGAGCTTCAATTTTGTAAGAGTCAATAAGACATATGCGAAGACAAGTGGTTATGTGCCTGAGGAAATGATTGGAAAGAACTTTTTTGAGTTATATCCTGATTGGGGGAGCAAAGAAATTTTCCAAAAAGTATGTGAAACTGGTCAGCCAGTTGAGTTCACTGATAAACAGTTTATTTTCCCTAATCAACCTCAAAGAGGGGTTACTTTTTGGGACTATTCACTTGAACCGGTGAAGAATATTTTTGGAGACGTAGAAGGTTTAGTTTTCTCCTCTGTTGAGACTACAGAGCATAAGCGTATTGAAGAGGATCTGCGTAGAAGCGAAGCAAATCTAGCTGAAGCCCAACAGATGGCACATATGGGAAGTTGGGAATGGGATATTACTACTGATGAAGCTGTCTGGTCTGATGAAATGTTTCGAATTTTTAATGTAAAACCATTATCGCCACATCATATGAATTTTCTTAGTTGGGTTCACCCTGACGACCTTGCCGGTGTAAGTAACGTAGTCAGTCACTGTGCTACTACTGGGCAGTCAATTAGTTTGGACTTTCGCATTATACGACCTGATGGTGCTGAACGTAGTGTTCATATGGAAGCTAAGGTTTCAAGTTTTGACCTCTCTGGCAAACCGGCAAAATTAGTAGGTATTATGCAAGACATTACACGTCAAAAAATGCTTGAAAGTGAACTTCATAATTACGCAAAAAATCTAGAATGCATTGTTGAAGATCGTACTAAGAAACTGCAGGATGCTGAACGTTTAGCCGCTATAGGAGCAACAGCTGGCATGGTAGGGCACGATATTCGTAACCCTTTGCAGTCGATAACAAGTGATATCTACCTAATTAAATGCGAATTGGCAAATTTACCGCAAACTGAAAACGTTCAAGAAATTAAAACATGCCTAGATGAGATTGTAAACTCAGTTGACTATGCTAACAAGATTGTATCTGACCTTCAAGACTATGCGCGTCCTTTGATGCCGAAAATTGAAGACGCTGATTTAACAAACATTACCCAATCAGTAATCTCAACAGTAAAAGTTCCACCGACCATAACTATACACCAACCTATACCGGAAGATTTACCGAAGCTACAAATTGACCAATTATATATGCGACGGATTTTGCAGAACTTAACGATCAACGCAATACAAGCCATGCCTAACGGAGGTAAATTGACAATAGCAGCAGGTGTTAAAGATAACAAAGCGTTAATTATAGTTGAAGATTCAGGGGAAGGAATACCTGAAGAAGTTCGCGGCAGACTATTCACTCCGCTCTTTACTACAAAATCAAAAGGACAAGGATTCGGGTTAGCAGTAGTTAAACGGCTCACTGAAGCAATGGCCGGCAATATAACATTTGAAAGCGAAATCGGAAAAGGCACCCGCTTCATAGTTGAATTACCAATAAACATTGAAAATAGGGGCTCTTAACGTGCATTTCATCATTATACTAGTACGACTGTACTTGTGATAACTTGATGCACGAACGCACTCAAGATCCAAATCATCCTCGTGGTCTTCGGGGCCAGAGTCGTCATCGCCCACCACGCGAAAATCAATTATTTCGCGAATACATACTTTAATTACTGCTCCTTAGAACCTTTTCTATTAATTTTATGTAGTATTGCTATGTATTTCGTCTTTTTTTGCTGTGTTGAAAGAATTATATTGTGGTTTGTGCATGTGTTGTATAGTTAGGTTTAGATCGGAAGAGCGTCGTGTAGGGAAAGAGTGTAGGATAGGGTGTAG
>CAYSWL010000112.1:0-8050 GCA_964434745.1 uncultured Candidatus Bathyarchaeia archaeon
CTTCAATGCGGCTTTAACTCAACCGCAATATAATATCATTTTGCACCTATCAACCTAAAAAAATAGTGTGAAAGAAAATAACTGCTAAAATTATATTAATTCATAACCATTCTAACAACTTCAAGCTTAATTAGGCAACAATTTAATTCTAAAAGAAAAAACAGTTCTTAAAAAATATTACACTTAGCTTAATAAGAAAATATTGCATTATTTCAATTTAAAAAAGACTAATATAGCATTAAAGCATGGCGTCATACAAATTTAATTAAAATCTTGTAAACTATCCTACAAATTTCTCAAAAACTAATACAGTTGTATATGGATACAGCATATAGTTAGTAAATAAACCTTTTACTAAGGTATAATCTTTCAATTTTAATTAAATTTTTAATACATTGTGCCTTCTTGTTGTTTGATTGTTGTATCAGGTGTGTTACAACAAATTATTATATGGTCTTTAAGCCTGTATGGTTGTTTAGTGTGTCCCTTAAGCCAAGCAGTGAGCGAGGTTTGGCGGGTTAGAAATTAGTTAGGGTATGAACAAACTGGCAGGTCTGTCGCATTGCTTTTTAAGTTCATGCCTGCTAATGTATCTGACCTGTCAAACAATACTTTTTAGTTATGTTTGATAATAAAGCTGGCTTGGTATTATTCCCATGCATATTGGGCTGTTGGTTTTAGTATGTTTGTTGATATGAAGTAGCATTCGTTATCCAATAACAAGTTTAGTTTAAGGAATTCAACATAGTTGTTAATGAATGCTAAAGCAATATTATTGACTAGTTTTTCTTCTATGCTTAAGATAATTCCGTCAACGGTATCTAACATGTTTACTCGAATATTGCAGCTATTGCTTATGGTTTTTTTAACTAGCATTGCTTGAGATATGTTCATTTTCTTCTGCCTCATTATATTTTCCGTTTAAGGCTGTTGTTGTGTGAGTGCAGTCACAACACTATATATCACATTTAGTGCAATAGTAAGTATAACCGCAAAAGGGTTAAGCCCGACCTTGGCAAACAACTGACCACAAAAACGCGGACGCAACATGTATCCCCTCATTCCCTCATTCCCCAGATTTCAAACTTTTAGTCCGCGTCGCGATGGTTTGGCTGGTTTGCCAAGCACACTTTTAAAGCCATCATGTAATACAAAAAACAGATGCTTTTAACATACTTAAGCATAAGTCTGCTTACTCGGCACGAAGCAAACAAACAAAAATACACCACATTAATTGAATTATTAATTCTTATTTAGATAATCGCACGTTTTATAACATTTTTGAAACGTACGGCCCATCATGTGTATAGCCAAAACGCATGTAGTAGCGTTTTGTACCAAGAGCACTGATAATCAATAACTTTTTTCGCCCATACACTTCACGTGCAATTCGTTCAGCTTCACTTAAAAGAATGGCTCCAAATCCTTTATGCTGCCAAGCTCCCAAAGTATGTTTACCAACTGGAACTACTGGCCCATAGACATGTAATTCACGAACAATTGCAGAAGGTACCATAGTTATTTCTGGTCGATGTGCCTTGCTTGATGGGATGCGCAGTCGCAAATACCCAATAAGCACATCATTTTCCAAATCCTCTGCTGAAATGAAAACTTCTGTTCCTTCAGAAGCATCATAGGTAGTTGTTAGAATTTTCACGTTTTCAAGATTTGGTTTAATACCTTCAACTGCGTAGCGGTGTCCAACTTCTCTGCATCGAATACATCTACATCTTTTGCCCTGCTCAGCAAGTCTTTGTTGTGCAAGTTGACGCAGATTACTTTTCTTTACACCTTCAACTATAAGGCCAGCTGGAATATCACGTTGAACTCTCATTATACGAATCCAAGAAGGCAAGATTTTTTTAACTTCTGCAATAAGCTCGGTAGCTTCCTTAGTAGAATACGGCTTGTATGTACCTTCCTTAAACCACTGATAAGTTTTAGTTTTATCTATAACTAAGCAAGGGTAAAGCTTAATCATATCCGGCTTAAATGCAGGATCATTGAATATGGTTTTAAACGCTTCAAGGTCTTTTTCAAAATTTGAGCCAGGAATACCGGGCATAAGATGATAAACAATTTTCAGCCCTGCATCCTTAAGCAGTCGCGTAGATTCAATAACATCAGCTACTGTGTGCTTTCGGCCGACTTTCTGATAAATTTCATCACTTGGATTTTGCACTCCAAGCTCTACTCTAGTTACACCCATATCCAGCATCGCATCAATATGTGACTGCTTTGCCCAATCAGGCCTAGTCTCTACAGTAATACCAACATTACGAGTTCTACTAACCTCTGCATTTGCTTTAGCCTCTTGAAGACTAGACGAAGATTTTTGGCTAATTGAGTCCAAACATCGCTGAATAAAACTAGATTGGTATTCAAATGGAGTTGATGGAAAAGTACCACCCATAACTATGAGTTCAATTTTATCGATTTTATGTCCAATCGCAGTTAATTGTTCAAGCCGACTTTGTACTTGCGCGTAAGGATCATAATTATTCTGTCCACCACGCATCGCAGCTGGCTCATGTCCAGTATAGCTCTGAGGGCTCCCTGTTGTAGGGCCACCTGGACAATATGCACAAGGCTCAGATTGTGGACAATCATGCGGCTTAGTCATAACCGCAACTATAGTAACCCCTGATATTGTACGCGTATTCTTACGACGTAAAATTGGAATAAGTTTTTGACGTTCCTCAGGCTTAACGACGCCAATAAGCTCCGAATTGGCCGGTACATGATCAAGATGATATTTTGCTGCCGCTTTATGCTTAAGGCGATTAGCATCCTCATGAGTAGGATTTTCCAAAAGTAATAATTGCTCAATTATTTCCCGTAAAGCAACATCCAAAGCTGACATCAACTTATCGCAATAGCAAAGACAGATCACGAATAAATAAACTAGGCTAAAAAAATGCCAAATTAAACTTCATTAAATAAAAAACGCCATTTCATAAACATCAAAATATTTACCACTATACTGAAGTTCGTTTTTCAACGTTCCTTCAATTTTAAAACCCGCTTTCTTGTATAATTCACTGCTTAAATATTATGATAATTTAATAAATTAAGGTTTTAAATAAGAGAATAAGTGGAGTTAAGCTAAAAAAACAAACTGTTTGTAAAATTACATCCAGTTTTGGCCAGGCTTTCTTTCCAGAACGACGCGTTTTTCATAGTTACGTCTAGATCTGTTTTTTGGGCTTGGCGATGTTTTTGGTGTAGCCGCTACTTTTGGTGTTTGCGACCTAACTTTTCCAGCTTTAGATAGTGAACCGTGAGTTGGCATTATATTCTACCTTGACGCACAATAAAAAGAAATGTAGTTCTTAAACCTTACCCATCAGATTCACTAAATAAGTGCTTTTTTTACACGTATTGGTTAATTCTGCTCTGGCGGGCCAAAGCACATCTTGACATGACACGCCAAGGTGACAGAGGGTAATTCGAGAGGGTTTATTGGGCCAAGCAGCCCCGTGTATAGCCAAAGTTGACCCGCCAGAGCCTGGGCACATTCGCATTGGGATATATTTCCCTACATCTCATTATACTTTTTTAAATAAATTGGTTTTTGACGGCGTTTTTGTACTTCGAAGTCTAAACAAATCCACAAATATGCAAAATATTTGTCAATACTCCAAAAACAGCTTTGATAAACGCGTAAAATGTGCAAAATCTTGCTATACAACGTGCATAAAAAAATTTTGTATATAAAAAAGATTAAAAAATGATTGTTAGGCGTATTCTCTAAATGTATGGTTGCATTTAGTGCATCTCATAAATTGGGTTGATGCTTCATCGCCACCTCGTGTTTGTACTTGCCAAACATAGACTAGCATATTGCCGCATTTTGGGCATTCCATTCGAATGGTGGGCAACGTGTTTACTTTTTGGTCTTCTTTACCGATAATGGTTACTTGTTGTTGTAAATTGTGCTTTATGACCTTGGCATCTTTCTTTTCAACTTTATTGCCTAATTCTTCTTTCTTATAGCCGCATTTGCCGCAAAGCAAAAACACTATTGGATCGCCATCATCTGTTCTAGTCTTACGCATCTCAAGCACAGTACTGCAATTAGGACAAAATTCCATAATTAATACTCCCTTATTCACCTGTTACTGTTGCAATATCTTTTCATCAAAAGTACCCAACTGATATAAGCATAACTCACCATATCAGCCAAATAGTCCTTGAAAAGCCACCTATCATTACCATTTTGCAAACGTCTAAATATTTTCAATTAATTATTAAAGTAGTGGAGTAGTTTTTATTGCAGTATAGACGCTTTGGCAGACTTGATTGGAAGGTCTCATCGCTTGGTTTTGGTGCTATGCGACTTCCTATAATAGGTAATGATGCAGCCAAAATTGATGAATTGCAAGCAATTAAGATGATCCGCTATGCTATTGATCATGGGGTAAATTATGTAGATACTGCTTATGTGTATCATCGTGGTAATAGTGAATGTGTAGTAGGAAAAGCGCTGCAAGATGGGTATAGAGAAAAAGTTAAAGTAGCAACAAAATTGCCTGTTTGGGAAGTTGAATCTCGAAGTGATATGGATAAAATCTTAAATGAACAACTTAAAAGACTTCAAACAAAAACAATTGATTTTTACTTGCTTCATTCTCTTAATGCTGAATTATGGGATAAACTTCAAAAATTAGATGCTTTGAATTGGTTAAAAGAAAAAGTTACTCAAGGCAAAATTAGCTATTTTGGTTTTAGTTTTCACGATGAATATCCAATATTTAAAAGAATAATTGATGCCTATGATGACTGGACGTTTTGTCAAATTCAATATAATTATGTTGATGATGATTTTCAAGCGGGAACTAAGGGCTTAGAGTATGCAGCTAGCAAAGGAATTGCTGTTGTGATTATGGAGCCGATTGCAGGAGGTAGACTTGCGTTAAATCCTCCACGGGAAATTTCAGAACTTTGGAAATCTGCCGATATGAAGCGTTCTGCTGCAGAGTGGGCACTGCGTTGGGTATGGAATCACCCTGAAGTATCAGTAGTTCTAAGTGGTATGAGTTCTATGACTCAAGTAATTCAAAATGTAGATTCGGCAAGATATTCTCAGCCAGGCAATCTCTCTATAAAAGAATTGGATCTAATCGGAAGAATTAAGCAAAAATACAAAGAGCTTGGTTTTACTCAATGTACTGGCTGCCGTTACTGTATGCCTTGTCCTCAAGGAGTAAATATTCCTCAAGTCATTTCAATGCTTAACCAATATTACATTAATGATCGCTGTGAAGAAATTAAAACAAAATATTGGGAACATATTACTCCTGAAAGTCAGGCTAAAAAGTGTATTCGTTGTGGTCGATGTGAACAATTATGTCCGCAAAAAGTAGCTATACGTGATGTTCTTTCTGAAGCTGCCTTCTTGTTTGAAAATCAGCCATAATTAGTAAATTTGGCGGTTTTTACCCTAAACTTAAAAATATGTATTTGCTAATCTTGCCTGAATAACGGTGCAACTAAGTGACTAATGCAGCTTTGGCTTATGGACGTAAGCTCTTCAGTATAGCCTTAGTATTCAACTGCCTCGTAACTATAGTATACGCAATTGGTCTTCTTACTGGATTCTATGTTGAAAATTGGATACTTTTCCAACCGTACCTTTTTGATGCAGGATTCTTATGGGTCATTATCATAGTTGCCATACTAAATCTTTACCCATCAATGAAAATTGGCCGAATACGAACAGGCCGGCTTCTTTTCCACCACTACGTTTACGGCTTTATCGTATTAGCACTATCTGGTGCGTTCCTATTTCTTTTTACATCAGTTTCTATTATCGGTTTGTTTACAGAAAATAATACCGATTTAGCAATTAATGTAGGCCGATTTTTCGTATTAGGCGGATTAGCCTTGATATTAGATGACTTCGGAGACATCTGTAAAGTTACAAAAGTCACTTTAGATTTCTTAAAACATAAAGCACATATAAAATCTTCAACTATTCACTGGATACATTTACTATTAGGATTTGCATCCCTTTACATATTGGCAGCCGTTGCTGTCTGGGTAATTCTTACTCCAGGAGGCGCAACCACTGCAAACATAATATTTGTTGGTAGCTTAGCAATAACAAGCATTACCACTTTCTGGGGTATATTCCAAAAAATGTGGCATAAACTATACCATATACACCCTAGTGAAATGTGCGAACACTAAAAATTTCTATAAGTAATTTTTTATTTTATTTTATCAAAAAAATATTTAGTTGAACATTTCGTGGTATTGTTCGTATAGATCAACACATTGTATCGATGTGCCGTCATCTACTAAGTGTGCTGTGCCATCAGGACAGTAGACTTTTTCGCCTTTGCCAACGTTACGGTATCGTTTGCTACATGCCTTGTACTGAGAACAGCCATCACAATCTCGTGATAACATTTTTTCTATTTCACCCCTCTTTCCTTTCTTCAAGTACTATTTAGTTGTAAGCGTAACTTATAGTTGCTCTTCATAATCTATATAGTCTAATGAGTATGCTTTAATTTTAAATAAAGTTGGTTAAGGTTGCATTAGTTAATGGAAATTCTGCTGAGCCAAGCATAAAACTGGGGTGTTTTTCAAGTTCAAAATTGCTATCGTAAAGTGTTTGTGTAAGTCCTAATACAACGTTGGCTTTTGCGCATGTCATAGTTTTTAATTCTTTGTTACGAATATTGTTTGTGTGTTTGGGACAAGTGGCAAGTATGATTAATCGGTGTTCTTTTGCAAATTTTTGAAGATAAGCTACTATCTGGCTATATACACGGCATGCTTCTTCTTTAGGTATATCTTCTGAAAGGAATAGCCCAGTAATGTCAGAAATTATTATGAATTTTGTGTTGAATTCTGATATCAGATTTTTAAGATGTTCCATTATTAACGTGGTCATCTGATATGCAGTGCATGCTCTTGAAATGTGAATTCTTGATAATGTTTGTTTTTCATTAAGGTGTTGTCTTTTTATGATTTTACTTATTTGATTACGATTGAAAGTGTTTCCGCAATCAATGAATAGAACATTACTATTAATTCCGCCTACTTGTTTTGGCAATTGTGCCTGTATGCATAGTAGTGAAGTTAAGTACTCGATAGATGCTGAGCCGTGAACAACTGCGAAGTCACCAGCTGCAAAGCCTGGGAATAAATAGTCTACTTGCATCATGTTTAATGACAGTAGGGAATCTTGCGGAGGCGCAGTTTTTATCAACATTGTTTGGGCCATTGCTTGTACACTCGTTAATTATGCTTAAGACACACCTGCGCGTTTTTCCCCTTTTAAGCTATCTTCTAAACGACTATATCCATCAGGTAAGAGAGGTCAGTTAAAGTGAACAATTAAAGTCAAAAATAAATGAAAAATGTTCCTTAATGGCGAATTTACTTATTTTATTTCACCGAATTTTTGCTTCATCATCTGCACTATTTCAGTACTATCTTTAGCTGTAGCGTACTCGTCGAGCAATTCTGCGTTTAACTCAAAAAAGGTATGGCCCCAAATGAAAATTGATAGAACTTTTTTTGCTTCTTCTATAAATCCGGTAATATATAATGCACCTGCTAGAGCTTCTGCGGTACTTAATTTGGTAGCTTTAGCATAATTTGTTGGATTTCCTGCAAGCAGTACCGGTAAACAACGTGATGTTCCACGTACATGATGAGATAGCACTTTTACGGCATGTTCCCAACTGCAATCTAAAGCAACTATGCCTGATTCTTGAATACGCTGACGGTCAGCAGGTGAAAGTGCAATTTCGCCAAATGGGTTAAGCACAATTGCCCTTTTAGGTAAAATTCTTGTTTGTGTAACTACCCGTGCAAGACCATGGCGTTTAAGCTTAAGTCCAGTACATCGTTTAGGATCACACTGTTTAGCGTGATAAATGGTAATATTGATGTTAAGTTGTCTTTCCACTATTTTTTTGCACCTTCAAATGGCACATCGGATCATTAAGCACTATAGGTATCCAATCAAGCAAATCAGACGCAAATAGATCGGAAGAGCACACGTCTGAACTCCAGTCACGAGATTCCATCT
>CAYSWL010000113.1:0-7984 GCA_964434745.1 uncultured Candidatus Bathyarchaeia archaeon
TGCTACGCAAAACGAAGACCACCACGCCAATACTAAGCAACTAAGCTAGAATCTTCTTTTAAAATATCCTTTTTTAAATATTTTTACAGAATTATTTACTTCACACAGGCGTCAAAATTTGAGCAAAGAAAATGAGTCAGTTGTAGTTCTTCGTTGTCGAAGGTGTGTGTAACGCGCTTAGGTTAGGTACACGAATACGATGGCTTGTTAGTTGTTTTAAGTGTACCTACCACACCTTTACAAATATTTACAAAAAATTGGTTTTCAACATGAATTTTTATTGAGCCTATCCGAAAAGTCCTCCTGCGTGGTAGGTGATGTAGGCGCATGCGAGCTGGAGCATGGCTAGATAGTTGGTTTTTTCTTTCCCAACGAACTAGCAAGCGTCTAAAACGGTTGAGCCACGAGTGCGTTCGTTCAACAATCCAGCGCCTTGAGCGGTAAGCTGGCAGCCGATTTTGTTCTTGAGCTTGCTTAGCGTTTCACCTATTGCGTGGGAATATGAGCAACATAACCATAGTAGGCAGCTAAGTAGCGCACTTCTAAACTATCGTAGCCTTTGTCAGCTTCAAAATGCCACAAATCAAACCTTTCAGGTTTAAGGCCTTTTAGCCACCACACCAACAAGCGTACCTTCCGCTAATACTACATCATGAACATTAGCCCCATCAACTACCAAACCTACTGGTAAGTCATTGCCTTCAACTAATAGGCTGCGTTTTGTGCCGCTTTTGAATTTATTAACTGGATTTAACGTCGTAGCTTCATCACCTAGTGGCACTTTAGTTATTGCTCCATCGAGTGTTTGAGTGCCCCAGCACAAACCTTTTTGCTGGTCAAACCACAAAAGACCACTACGCCAAAGCCTCTCAAATAATCCTGCCTTAGTCCACATCTGGAACCTATCATGCACAGTGCTAGCTGCGCCAAGGCTTTTTGGCAAAGCCTTCCACTGAATACCGGTACGCAGCACATAAAATATGGCGCAAAACGCTTTACGATCATTCATCCTTGGCCTGCCAAAACGGCGCCTATACCTTGGCAAAAGCAACTCCACCTCAGACCAAAACTCATCACTAACAAGAAAGCGCCAATTTATGGCAAACTGCAAATTACATATAAAAACCATAGGCAAAAACCAAAATAAAACCAAGGACGAGTCTGCGCTCAGTCTTTGCTAGTCCGCCACAGCTTAGCTAGCGCCAGACTCTTCTCATAATCAATAGTACAAGTAAAAGTAACAAAGTTAAGATAAAGCTCCTGATCTTAACAGCGTACAAGTAGAAGCTATGGCCCGGCAGATCGATCTACAAACGCATCTAAATATCATGCGAGAAGCCAAGCAGAGGTTTGCTTTGCAGTTTCATTTGACTTTAAAGATAATATTGTTGATGAGATCATCTTTTTCTTTTAACCAGTGGTAAAACAAATTCAATTACGATAAGCAATGAAATAATTACGGCAACAACAGGTATCACCACATTGTTTAAGCCCTGCTCCTTCATTATAGTCGGTAGCCAGCCAATCAAGGGTATGCGCAATATGACCTTACCGTATATTAGGTCTTGTGAAACCCCAGCAGGATTACTATAATCCCATGGGTCTAAATCTCTGGCGGGTGAATGAGGCCAAGGGTTTCCATTCCCATCACCTTTAGTACTAAAATACAGTGTCCCATTAACTTCGGTTTTAGCAATTATCCTATGAACAATTAGTTCCCCTTGCGCATCAAATGGATCTTGGAAAACGATTATGTCGCTATCTGGGTAGTTGGCATTAAGATCTGCAGATTTTACTCCTTGGATAACTATCAGATCACCTCTGTGCAAGGTCGGTTCAAAGATGTGACCTACAGCAGCCATACCATCGCAAACTCTCTCTGGTATACACATACTCCCACTTACTACCGCCAAGACAGGAACAATCCGTGTATTAAGCGCTGCCTGCATGCCATACCATAAACCAAAAACCACTCCAGCAATAAGCAAAACTACAAAAATTGCTCGAAAACGTTCGCTACGCCAAATTCGCCCTATGGTGCTTGCCAAAGTTAAGTTATCCCTCTATGAGGTAAGCAGCTAACTACTTTATAGCATCGACGGTCTACACATCCAAGCACATACTCCAAATTAACGTTACGGAATATTTCACAGCCCACGAGAAGCCAAGTACACGCTTTGCAACGGTTCAAATTTGTTTGCCCTCAGCAGAATGCCCACACACATAAAACGACTAAAAGACTATTTTTGATTATAAAAATGGTTCAAATTTAGATGCCCTCATAGATACTTATAGTAGATGCGCATATAACGAATCTTTTTATGTAATTAAAATTATAAGACTAAGGTGATTTTGGCGTCTAGTTCTGATAAGATACTGACTGAGGTTATGGGTAAGGTTTTATCGACTTTGCCTGAGAAGGCGCATTTTTACAGAGAACTTGAAAAAATGCAAATTAAGCCCAACAATATTTTAAACAATCTTTACGGGATTCATGAAGCCTTAAAAAGCACATTTGGAACACACCATTACTCAGTTGAAAACTCAATAATCAAAACTCTTCATGAAAACACCGAGCAGGGTATCTACAGCGAAAAGGAAGCATCACAAATAGCCGTTAGCCTAATCGATGTCTTTATAAAAGAGCACAAAAAAGAAATAGCTGCCACAAAAGAAAAGCTAAATCAACAAATAAGCCAAACATAATCTAACCTTCTCACATACAATTAGCTCGTATTAATTTATAAATTAAGCTGCTGTTAATAATTGATAGCTCCAAGGGGCAATAATTTATGGTTCGTAAAAAAGAGGCTTTAGGCAAATCTACTGTTTCTAAAAGTAAACTAGCCGAGTTTCCCATTGTTGGTATTGGAGCTTCTGCAGGCGGATTAGACCCGATTAGGAAACTGCTTGAGAATTTGCCAGCTAATATAGGGTTATCTTTTGTGGTCATTCAGCATTTAATTGCTGATCAAGAGAGTATGTTACCTGAAATTCTTTCACGAGCTACTCAACTGAAAGTTCTTCAAGTAACAGATAACATGAAAGTAGAACTAAACCACGTTTATGTTATCCCACCTGGAAGAACTATAACACTTAAAGATGGCTACCTAAAACTTGCCGCACGTGTCCAACAAACTATTGCCAAACCAATTAATGTATTCTTTACCACTTTAGCCGCAGAGCAAAAAAACCAAGCAATAGGCATAGTACTTTCTGGGACAGGCAATGACGGAACCGAAGGGCTAAAAGCCATAAAAGCTGAAGGCGGCATAACTTTTGCACAAGACCCAAAAACCGCACAGTACCCCGATATGCCCCAAAACGCTATAGACACCCAAGCAGTATACTTTGTTCTTCCCCCTCAACAAATCACAAAAGAGCTATTCAATATAGCTAAAACCCCCCAGCTTACATATGAGCGAGCAAAAGAAACTACACAAGCTAAAAATGAGGTAGGCTTCAAAAAAATCATTATGATGCTAAAAAGCTCATACAGCATAGACTTTACCCACTACAAAGAAAGCACCATAAACCGACGCATCACACGACGCATGGTCATTAACAAAGCCGAAAACATACCTGCATACATTGAATATTTGCGGTCAACCCCTAACGAGTTGCAAGCATTATTTGACGATCTGCTAATAGGGGTTACAAGTTTTTTTAGAGAACCACAAACGTTTGCAGCCTTAAAAGAAAAAGCGCTTCCTGAGATTGTCAAAAATAGATTGCTCAACCAGCCTATACGGGTATGGGTTCCAGGCTGCTCAACTGGCGAAGAAGTTTACTCTATTGCTATAGCTATTCAAGAATTCTTTGAAGAAAACGACATAGCCGATATGCGAATTCAAATTTTTGGCACTGATGCAAACGAGAAAGCTATTGAGAAAGCGCGCCAAGGAATATACCCAAAAAATATCGAAGAGAACGTTTCAGAAAACAGGCTAAAACGGTTCTTTAGTAAAAATAACGGAAATTACCAGATAATAAAACCAATCCGCGACATGTGCATTTTTGCAAAGCATGACATAACGGTTGACCCGCCTTTCTCTAACTTAGATATTATTGTGTGTAGAAACGTGCTAATTTATTTTGATGCCTCTCTTCATGAAAAAGTGCTGCCAACATTATATTATGGCTTAAAACCTGATGGTTTTCTTGTTCTAGGCGAAGCTGAAAGTGTGGGTAAGTTCAATTATCTTTTTGAACAGCTTAATCTAAAAAGTGCAATTTTTAAGAAAAAGCGAGCTCAACCGCAACCAACGTTAAGTGGAGAGACATTTATTCCTTTCACTGCTAAGAAAGCTGTCAAACCAGTTGAAAAAACTGACCTGCATAATTTATTGAAAAAAGAATTTGATCAATTACTAATAGAGCAATATGTTCCTGCGGCATTGTTGGTTAATAATAATTTGGATGTTTTATTTTTCCGTGGGCAAGTTAACCCTTATCTTACCCATGAGGCTGGCGCAGCAAGCTTAAATGTCAGTAAGCTTATTTGCAAAGAATTAAGATCACAAGTTCAAAGCGCAATCTATAGGGTAAAGAAAGATAACAGAGCCTTTACTGAAATAGTACGCTCAGAAAAAGAGGCAGAGCTAAAAATCATAGAAATCCACGTTGAACCTTTAAAGATGCCAGAGTATGACGAGCGGCTCTTTATTATTACATTTAAAGAGTTAGCCAATCCAGTTTACTTGTCTTCACAGACCTTACCTGCAACTTTGCCTGGTGAGATTGAGAGTATAAAGGATAGGCAGATTGCTGAACTTAAAGAGGATTTGGAATCAACTAAGCAGTCTTTGCAAACAATTGTTGAAGCACATGAGGCAACTAATGAAGAGTTGCGTTCAGCTATGGAAGAATCACAGTCAAGCAATGAAGAGCTCAAAAGCATGAACGAAGAGTTAGAAACTGCAAAAGAAGAACTGCAATCAAGCAATGAGGAACTCCAGACTCTAAATGAGGAGCTCAAAAACCGCAACCAAGAACTATTCCGCGTCAACGATGACTTAACTAACTTAATAACGAATATCGACACAACAGTAATCATAGTAGATGATGACTTTAAGATAAGACGTTTTAGCGCTGCAGCGCAAGAAGTGTTAAGAATTGCACCAACAGATGTAGGGCGCTTAATTACTGACCTTCTTATTAGTATTCAAATCAAAGATTTAGAAAAAATACTACAAAATGTAACTTCTAATCTTGTATCTGTTAGGCGCGAAGTAACAGGGGGTAATGACCGATTTTATGAGTTGAGGGTTAAACCGTATTTAACTTCTGAAAAGAAAATTGATGGCGCTATCTTAATTTTTGTTGATGTGACCGAAAGAAGGATTTTAGAAAATGAACACAGTCGGCACTCTGATAATCTTGAGATTCAAGTTAAAGAGCAAGCCTTAAAGATGGCTCAGTCAGAGCGCTTAGCCAATATTGGTGAAACCGCAGGTATGGTTGGACATGACTTGCGTAATCCGCTACAAGCTATCACAGGCGAAGTCTACCTTGCAAAAAGCGAACTAAAGACATTACCTGAAGGCGAACAAAAAACTAACTTGCAAGAAAACATAGCAGCTATTGAAGAGCAAATTCATTATATGGATAAAATTGTTTCTGATTTGCAAATTTTTTTTAAGCCTGTTGAAGCCCGCAAGCAAGCAGTTAAACTAAAGCAACTGATCGCTAGAGTCTTAGCAAAAGTAAATGTTCCAAAAAACATCCAAACAAGCATCCAAGCTGATGAAAAATCGATTGTAAATGCTGACCCACTGCTACTAAAAAGAGTTCTTATCAACCTAGTAAATAATGCGGTGCAAGCTATGCCACAAGGCGGAGAACTAACCATAAAAGCACAAACTGGCGAAAAAGAGCAAGTACAGATTGCTGTTGAAGATACCGGCGTTGGCATTCCTGACGACGTTAAGCCTAAACTCTTCACGCCACTTTTTACTACTAAAGCTAAAGGGCAAGGCTTTGGTTTAGCTGGGTGTAAGCGTGTAATTGAAGCCCAAGGCGGAACGATAAGGTTTGAAAGCCAAGAAGGCAAAGGCACCAAATTCATACTAAGCTTACCTATTTCTAAGAAAGATAAGTAGCAGATAGATATACGGATGTATCTTATACACACATTTTATGCTATTGGTAAAGTTAGCGTTGACTGTACGCCGTCTATTTTTCGGATCTTGTAGGTTACTATTTCTTTTAGTTCTTCCATAGAGTCTGCTTTGACTTTAACTACAAGATCATAGGCGCCATAGGAAATAGAAGCTTGCTCAACATCGACCATACTTTTAATCTGGCTTAGTACAGTAGACTCAAGCCCGCTTTTGACATTTATTAAAACGTATGCTTCGTTCATAAAAGTGCACATTTTAGCTAGCATCACGCTAACTAAAATCTATTTTGTAAAAGTGCAGACTACTTAATAGCCCATTAAACTTTAAAGAGCAGCCTCAAGTGTGCATAAATCCCCTATTGCAAGAGTGGAAGCCGGCTTGTTTTGAGCAGCAGCCGCCTTTGGATCATCCCATAGTTACCAGCCTAAAATTTTGATGGTGTTCTTTCGGAACTCTTCAAGTCTTATAAGCCCTTTTTCTGCTGCGCCAATTTGGTCTGTGGCTGTTATTTTAGGTATCTCTAGGCTGCCCCCGTTGAGTCACACCCGAACCTTACTTGAATCATAACCTGCCTGCATAATAATAGGTGCAAAGATTTCGCTCTCTACCCGGCGCTTGACCATGCGCTGGATCGGATCAATAAGCATATTCTGCAGTTTCGAAGCAGCCTTCGCGCTAGCCTCAGTAAAACCTAGCGTGCTAAATAGGCGCGACGGTGGGGTTTCGCAGCATAGGTAGAACTGGTTGATTATATGCTCTATGTAATGTTCAAATGGTGCCCGTGGGTCAATGGTGACGGGGTATAGGTTTGCTTCTTTGCCGCCATAAAATAGCCAGCAGCCCTCTTCGCTACGATTCTTAATTGCTGATTCGAATCGGTTGGTTGTATCTTCTTTAGCTCCTGGCAGCATGGCAAGCACATCAGGTCCAGCGTATTTTTCAAAAATTTTGTGCATGATTTTTTCTATTTTTGCCTTCATCCATGCGTATGCAGGTCGCATATTTGAGCCTTGGGTTAACGTATGTAAAAGCACCTGCAGCACGTCTATTCTTAGATTCGCCTGCTGGTCAGTAGCCAAATCGCTAACGCTGGGAACATCACCTACAGAATCGCAGCTACAGACGAAGTTATAAGCCTGAAGAAACCTGCCAAGCTAAAACCACAAATACATTACTAAGCTAAACAATTACAGGTCCAGAGCATCTTAGTAACACGCTTTAGCAAAGGGAAACAACGATACTACCGTTTAGAGTTCAAATTGAGATATCCACCAGAGTACTCATACACTTTTAAATCGACTAAGCAAATACTAAAAAATTCAAGTTTAGCGCCTCAAAATGTGCTTGTACATGCTTTCAATATAGGCGTCTAGCTAATCTTACTCTTGCCTATTTCTGTTTGCACACCTGCGTTTAGGAGGCAAGATTTGGAGGGGTGTTCATCAAAGCAGTCATAAATAATTGAAAAAATTAACTTTGGATGATGTACCGAGCTTGTTTCAGGTATCAAGTTAAGGTGAAGTAGATATGGGTTTCTGCATAAATTTATTAGAGCTTATTGCGTGCGATTTGTTCACGAGGCTATATGTTGATTTCGTTAGCGGTTACCTACCAGTTTTTCTATCAAATAGTTTATGGACCAATGCTTGTAATAACTTTGGCACTGTTTGTGATTTTGCGATTAAGTTTCCTTTCTATAGGGTGGAGATAGGTTGGGCACTATTTTTTGTTAGTCTTCTTGAAGCCTTGCTGAAAATGGGTTCTCTATCATTTTAGCCCTAAGGTATGGGCGATTACCAGAGTACCTACACGCTCAGGGGCTAAGCGACTGTTAAAAGTGTTTGTTGACTGATGTTCTCTTG